>JBAXRR010000064.1:0-1500 GCA_037131125.1 bacterium | reverse complement strand
TTGCACTTGACTTGTTTCATCAACTTTATGTATAATATGAAGTATATGAAACAAGTACAAAACATAAAAAAACTAGAAAACTTAAGTTATTTTGACTTTGAAACAGTATCACAGGTTACTTCTATATCTGGAAATACGCTGTATCAGTGTATCAATAGATGGTTAAAACGAGGTCTTATTATTACGCTCAAAAAAGGAATGTTTACCACGAATAAGTATATAGATCGTCTGCGGTCAAAGAGTAGTTATTTAGAATTCATTAGTAATAAATTGAACTACCCATCATACCTTAGTTCGGAATATGTGCTCTCTCTAAATCAAGTTTTAACTGAAAGTGTTTTCGCATATACATCAATAACAAAGAAAAAAACTAATCAATACAGCAACAGGTATGGAAATTTTTTCTATAGAAACATTTCTGATTCTCTTTTTACAGGTTTTAATATTGTTTCAAAAGATGGGTTTGATATTGCAATTGCCACTAAATCAAAAGCATTGTTTGATTATCTTTATCTTAAACTATATAGAAATAAAGTAGTTAATAAGGAATTGATTGATGGATTTAGATTAAATTTAGATGAGTTCAATAAGAACGATATTAAAGAATTTAAATCTTACTGTATAAAAACAGGGATTAAGAAATATATAGATCTACCTAACTTGTTATTTAATTCAAATGATAATTAACGTCATTCAGGAAATTGTTAAAAAAGAAGAATTTAATGGTTCAGACTCTATATATATTCGTAGCGCAATTAAAGAGTACCTACAAATATTAGTGCTTAACTTTCTCTATACTGATAAAGAGTATAAATCAAAATTAATATTTACTGGTGGTACATGTTTAAGACATTTTTTCGGTCTAGAAAGACTCTCAGAAGATCTTGATTTTGATAGAATAGGTGAGATCGATACAACAAAACTTGGAAATGATATAAAAGATTTTTTTTACGTAACACTCAAGTATACTGATCTAGAAATATCAATTAAGCAACAAGGAAGACAAATACTATTAAAATTTCCAATATTAAGAAAACTCAATCTTTCATCACAAAGTGATTCTGATTTATTATACATAAAACTTGATATCTCAGAGATATATGGGAAATCCTATAATATTGAAAATTCTTCTAAAAGTTTGTTCGGATATAATTTCGTAGCATTACATTATGACTTACCGAGCCTATTTGCAGGTAAAATTGCTGCGATACTTACTCGTAATATACTAAAAGATAGTAAGAAAACAATTAAAGGAAGAGATTTCTATGATCTTCTTTGGTATTTAAAGAAAGGAGTAAAGATTAATCTTCAATTGCTGAAAGAGAAACTTAATGATTCTTCCATTAATATTTCAGTTTTGAACGAGAAGGTGAATGAAAAGGTACAACTTGCTTGCACAAAATACAAAAAAGATTTTAAAAATGACTTATTACCATTTATTAGTAAACCATCATTCTTAGAAAAATACATCGATAATTATTCTACCGAAATCAGCAAATA
>JBAXRR010000063.1:0-1577 GCA_037131125.1 bacterium | reverse complement strand
CTACTGCATCATATATTGGATTAAGAATTGTATTTATCTTCTTTCCTCTAAATCTTTTAAGATTGGATACAGCCCAATCACCTGGACAAAAATAGACATCACTAAGCAGAAAAGTAACAATTCTGACAATTTCTTCTGGAAATGGTTCAAATAAGTTAAATGACCTTAACCCTGATTCTAAATGACAAACTTTACATCCTGCAAGCTTACCCATTAAAGCTGCTATCCAGGTAGTAAAAGTATCCCCATGTGTAAAAACAATTCCTTTTTGAGGTAAAACACTCTTTGCATGAAAAAAAGTAAGTTTCATCATAGCAAGAAACCATTTCATAAAAAGTTTTCTAGTTTTTGCCTCTTCATAAGTGTACAGAACCTTGTCAGGTTGGGGTAGATTGTAAACCTGAAGTATCTCGCTTATTGTTTCTTTATGTTGGGAAGTATAGATCAGTGAGTAACTAATTTCTGATCGATCATCATTCTCAGAAGCGGTGCAACTTTGATAAATTGTGCACGTGTACCAATAATAAAATATATTGGTACTGTTACCTTCGTTTTATTCATTATATATTTTCGATAATATAAGATTTCTTTTGCCGATAGAAAACTTCTCTGTTCCATCAAAGAGTTTGTAGCATACTTCTTTATTAAAGTTATTTAGTAACCCTTTTTCTAATATATCACTTAATTTAACCACTAACGAGTCAGTTAGTAGCTTTTCAGGGACTTGTTTTAAGTAGTCGTTTGATATTTCAGAAATATTAAATGTATTCAGTGGAAGAACATTACTTTCAACAAACCATCCATTTTGATTCTCAGTTATAATTTCCTCACAAGCGAATTGTCGAGTAGTAACTACTGGAAGACCACAGGATAACGCTTCAAGTAGAACCATCCCAAATGTATCTACATGAGTTGGAAATACAAACAAATCAACGTTTAAGTAAAACTTTCTAAATATTTCTTCACTGGAAAAATTACATGGGAAAAAGTGTACATTTTCTGATATGTACTTTTCCTTTATAAAATCAGGAACGTTTGAAATTAAATAAAGTTCAACATTTGTAAATCTTTTCTCAAGGATTTTAAAGGTATCTAATAACTCAAGAGCACCCTTTCGTTTATAGTCCTTTCCTACAAACAGTAATTTAATTTTCTTGTTATCTTTACTAATAATTGAACTATCAGCAAATTTTAAATACAGTTTGTAGTTATTCTGCAATGCTGGATACATTACTTCAACTTTCTTTTCAAATTTATAATAGTCATCCCCGAATATATTTTTTAATGTTTTTACTGCTGCATAACTCCATGGTAAAAGCTTTAAACACTTTGTATTAGCTAGAATTTTAAGACAGTTTTGCTTTTGAAGTTCAGATGGATTAGAAAAGTCAAATAAGGCATTTGCATGTTCAATATCCACCACGAATGATTTATCAGGAAGTTTATCGGGGAAAATTTGAGAATAAAAATAAGAATATATTTCTTTTAAATTCTTTCCATTTTCCTTAAATAATTGCTTTTGTATTTTGTTAATTAAATCAACTAGTAAGGGTATTTTTTTTAAGTTATGGTAAATT
>JBAXRR010000062.1:0-1721 GCA_037131125.1 bacterium | reverse complement strand
ATGTTACTTAACTTTTGATCTGTTTATTAATTTAATGATAATCCAAACTAATCCAACAGGAATGATGAAATATAAAATAAGTGTAGCAACAGAATGAGACCAATCATATTGTTTAGAAACAATCTTAATTATTGAATTACATAGACATAGTAGTAAAAACGTAATAAAAAAGATCTTTGTTTTTGACATTTTATTTATTAGATAATTATTTATATACAACATGATATCAGATATGCAATTAGAATCAATTATGCGTCTACCAAGAGAGTATTACTTTATGTCGTTTTTTCAAAATCTCAATTATTGTGATATCATCTCAGAATGAAACTATCCATCGGAATCGTCTGGATTCAACTCGACATTGCCTAGATGGAGCAAGTGCTAATGGCTATAAATCTATTCCGTTTGAAATTATAATAAAGCTACCTCCCCCTCTAAAAAGTGGAGTGGACTATGGTTTTATATCTACTAAGAAAAAGAAGAAGTAATTTACCACACGGGGCGTATCACTATATTTGTTGATAGATATATGGTGTTTTGGCACAGAATTCTCTAAAGAAAGGCATCTAGAAAGCCGTATAAGGCCTCTAGGGGTGATTTATTTTGCTATTGGCTACAATAGACATAGTTTGCTACAATAATTTCACTATGCATCAAATTAAAGTAGCTTGCTTAAAAACGGACTCCACAACCTTTAAAGGAAAAATACTTGAGAATTTAGCTGAAATGTTACTTAAATCGCAGAATTACAGTGTGGAAAGCACCGTTCGTATGACAGGCGTTGAGTTGGACCTATTATGTAAGCATAATATAAGTGGTAGACAGATATATATAGAATGTAAGGCTTATCACGATAATACCACAATCCCCGCAGAAACTATCTCGAAGCTTTGTGGAATTAAAAATATTAAGAATTACTATGAAGCATGGCTAGTAACAACTGCCCCCCTATCAAAAGATGCTAAAGGTTTGGTTAAAGAAATTAATAGTGGTCATAATGGGCATGAGTATTCTTTTTATACACCAGAGAAGCTTATTGAAACATTTACTAATGCGAAGATCATTCAGTCTGGTCTAATTTCTGAGGCAAAGGTAAAAGAACTTATCAAAAAAGATAAGACAGGAAATGTATCGTTAGTTATTTCTGATCGTGGAAACTATTGGGCAGTAGAATGCTTAAGTAGTGGTTCAGTAAGCGGCATTATCTTTACCGACGCCCAAAACTCAGAAATTGTAACGGATGAGTCCCTTTTAAACTTCTTTACTGAAACAGAGATATTTGCGAAAGAAATAAAATGTAATAAGGTGCAGGAATATTTTGAAAATAAAATTTCTTACAACATTTGCCCTGACTTAATAAAACTTTCTGAAGCCTATATTGTCAAAATTAATGAAATAGGGGTCAGAATAACACATCCAGGTAAAGACGAGCTTGTTCTGGATGATATTTTTGTATATCCACACCTAGAGATAATAGACGATGACAGAAATGGCCAAAAAATTATTTCTAGTAAACTATCCGAATTAGGCACTGAATTTAACAAAGTTCTTATATTTGGTGATGATGTATCAGGAAAAACAACTTTAGCATACAAACTTCAAAGAGATATTGAAAGAAAAGGTATGATTCCGCTTTATATAAATGCTGATGATATAAAATATGCAGATGAAAAGAAGTTTAATAATCTTTTAAAGAATTCTTTTAAGAAGCAATATATAGG
>JBAXRR010000061.1:0-1948 GCA_037131125.1 bacterium | reverse complement strand
GCTTACAGTACTTGAAATAAAATATACTGGAGGAAGTTTAAATAAAGGATTTGCAAATAGATATCCTGATGCAAAGAGCTTTGTAGTTACAAAAGATAATTTCTGGTTAATGTATAAATAATTCTATACAACCACTAAACGGAATTCCTTCTTTGTTTCCCATATTTCCTTTAGTTTATCAAAATTCTTATCTGGATCAATCATGAGTCTTGCTAGTTCATCTACTTCTTTAAGTACATTTTCTGGTTGTTTGTAAAATTCATGGAAGTAACTTAATTTAGGTGAATAGGTATAGAGAATCTCGTTGTTCATAAAGCAATGAAAATCATAAAATAGTTCCCAACAGATCGCTATCAATCCGTCAGTTCCACCTGAATTATGAAAATGTTTTGCATCTACTTTTCCTTCTCTTACATCAAGCCAGCATTTTGCTGAAAAATCAAACTCACCTTCTGGAATATCAAGTAAATCAAATTTCACATAATCTTCAAGGAACCCATCGACATCAATCGTTACCCATCTTTCTTTACTTTTGTCCCAATATTGATTTATCCAGTGGTCCCCAGTTTGATTGCCAAAGTATGGAGTAAAATATGGAGCAAAACCTGATCTAACACGACAAGGAATGCCTTTTAATTTAAGAATAGAAGCAACAAGAATTGAAATAGATCGGCATGACAATATGAGTTTATTATCTTCATTTCTATCATACACAAATCCTCTGTCATCAAGTCTTACTAATTCCGCAAGAATTGAACTCACTGTTGTTAAAGTTGCATCCTGCTTTTCTTTATACCAAGGAATTTTAGATATATCTCCATATCTCATATCTGCGTTAGTTCCAGTATTTCCATTCTTAACAACATTTGGATGAATAATTTGTTTATGCAAAAGTCTACCTATCTCTGGTATTTCATCTGGAAATTTCTCTAGGTAACTCTTGTAAAGTCCCGGATCTGTATAGGTACTAAACTTAAGGAAATGGTTAAGTATATCTGAATTCATAATTATGAAAGGATAATAGCTATGTATTCATTATATATCCTCGTATTTCTACATTTTTTTATTAAATTTATCGAGTAAAGCAGAATATGGCTTTACAGGGCTTGACAATATCTAAAAAGTGGAAAAGGTAGTACTAATTGTACTGTATGTACTGCTTATATGAAGCCAATATATCTTCTGTTAAGTTAAGTTTATGGTTAAGCTTTCTTTCTACTATGGAATCGTCAGGTGCTTTGAATCTTAACATTACTTCAACTTCTCCAGGATTATCCATAATTGCCTTCTTAAGGCCTTCTAGAACATCTTTGTTTTGTTCAAAGGCAATATCTATCATGACGGACTTGGGCTTTTTAGGTTTAGCTTTTTTATCTATATCTCCTAGAGAGTTAGAATTTAATTCCATTTCAGGTGAATTTACTGAACCTGTAAGTATATCTATTTTTTCTTCAGCTACTTCCAATGAATCTAGAAGTATGGATTTCTGGTCATTCCTGTCGTTAGTTTTTCCAGATATTAGATAGATCTCCCCTTCTTTTAGCTTATCTTTGAACTTTTCGTAGGTTGTATTGAATAGAACTCCATCCATATTACCTGTCAGATCTTCAAGTCTTAGAAATGCCATAGGTTTCCCATTCTTTTTAGCAATAATCTTTTTCAGTTCTTTTAGCATTACAATAGATTTTATCTTAGACTCAGCTGGTTGTTCTCTTACATTTGCAAGGTCCCTAATCTTCATGTTGTCTATAAAGTTTGCGTAATTTCTAAGTGGATGTTCACTAAAGAATGTACCTAGTAGTTCTCTTTCCCATTCTATCTTTTGTTTATCTGTTTCTTTTTCAATATTTGGAAGTAGAGTTACACCAAAGTCATTAGATGCTTTTTCTCCACCAAATAGAGAGGTTTGAGTAAATTCAGTTTTAAGTCTATTAAACTTATTCCATAC
>JBAXRR010000060.1:0-2000 GCA_037131125.1 bacterium | reverse complement strand
ATTTTTTTGAAAGTAACTAGATATATTGATACAATCTTTTAGACAAACAATGATCCAGATGACACTGGGGAGTATAGAGAAGAAATAGTAGCTTTTATAATAATAATTGTAAAAGTTATTAAATTAGAACTCTACGGGAAGCCCGTTAAAGCTGAAGCCTTGAAAAAGGTTGAGAAATAATAAGGTGGTAACGCGTTTAATACGCCCTTATGTGAATATCAAAAATGGTACTCACGTAAGGGCGTTTTCTTTTGCATACAATATATATATTGATATTTTATTTATTATCTTTTACCAAAATGGAGCGAACATTAACTAATGAATTGAAAGGAAAGGTAGATTCAGATGTAACTTTAAAAGGGTGGTTACATAACTTTAGAAAACTTGGATCAATTGCATTTTTAATTCTAAGAGATAGAGGTGGTTTTGCTCAGATTATTATTGAATCTAAAGAAGAAATGGAGAAACTTGCAAATCTCTATACTGGAACAATAATTGAAGTTGAGGGAAAAGTAGTATCTGCTCCTAAATCTAAATATGGATATGAGGTACAAAAAGGTAAGGTTAAGGTTTTAGTTCCTGTAACAACTCCAAGCCCAATAGATATATCTAAAGAAGAAATACATGGTGAACTAGATACTATGTTGGATCTTCGACCAGTTGTAATTAGACATCCTAAAATTCAAGCAGTGTTTAAAGTTCAAGCTGGAATTATGAAAGCATTTGGGGACTCTATGAGAGAGCAAGGTTTCATGGAATTTAGAAATCCAATTCTACTTGGTGCTGCATCCGAAAGTGGAGCATCTGTATTTGAAGTCAACTATTTTGATGGCAAAGCATATCTTGCACAAAGTCCTCAGTTCTATAAACAGATAATGGTGGGTGGATTTGAAAGAGTGTTTACTATTGGAACAGTATTTAGAGCAGAGAAGCATAATACTGTTAGACATTTAATGGAGATTACCCAGATGGATGGAGAAATGGGATTTATAGATTCTTATGAAGAAGTTCTAGATGTTATCGAAAAAACCACAAGGTTTATTCTTAACTTTATTGGAGAAAACTACAAAGAAGAACTAGCTCTTTGGAATGTTACCCTACCTAAACTTCCAGAAGGAAAGTTTCCAAGAGTAAAAGTAAAAGAAGCCTTAAAGATTATTGAAGAAAGAACAGGTAAATCTGCTAAAAGAGAAGAATTGGACTTAGAACCAGAAGATGAAAGAGAAATAGCTAAGTATGTTCTTGAGAAATATAACTCAGACTTCTTATGGCTACTTAACTTTAAAGCAAACAAAAACTTCTATACATGGAATAATGTTGTTGGAGCTCCATCTGTTACAAAGGAAACTGAGAATCCAGAAGAATCTTTGAGTTATGACTTGGAATGTAGAGGATTAGAATGGTTATCTGGAACACATAGAATCCATATCTATGAAAAGCTTATTGAAAACATGAAGAAGCAAGGCCTTTCAGGTGAAGATGCAAAGCATTATCTTATGGCTTTCCAATATGGAATGCCTTCTGAAGCAGGTTTCTCATTTGGACTTGAAAGAATGACAAAACAAATCTTTGGATTCAATAACATAAGAGAGGCAACATTGTTCCCATCTGACCTAAAAAGGGTTGCGGGTGCAGTAAGAAAGGGAAAAGAAGATATGAAGTATGAATAGTACTAAATACTTTTTAAACATAAACTATGCCAGATAATGTTGACGCTGGTCATGAAGAAGTTCCTTTGCCTATAGCTTGTAAGGTAGCGTTATTTTGTATGTTTGGAATAATTAGGAGAAGGTCAGGTGCTGATTCAGATATTATCCCTAGTTATTGTAATATATATAACCCACCGAAATTAAGCTTACCATCTTCTTCCATTGGATTAGGTAATTGTCCATTTGCTTCTGAAACATTTGCTGGGGATATGGGGAGTAACTAAGTAATATTAATTCATTGAATAAGTTGGTATAGATATTGCGAATTGGTGCATAATGTAAAAGAGTTAA
>JBAXRR010000059.1:0-2011 GCA_037131125.1 bacterium | reverse complement strand
ATTATAATCTGTTCATATTTAACACTATACAGTTATATGAATACTTTTAAGCTATCAGTAAGTAATTTTTTAAGGAACAAAATAGTAATAAAGTCAGTTTTTGTATTTGCCTTGTTATTGTTTACGGTTCTATTAGCTTGGTCTTCTTATTGGGCGTCAGGTAATGATTTAACGAATAGTGATGCTGTTGCTGAGATATTACTATTAAAAGAACCTTTAAGCACGAATAACAAAGTATTTTTTCCTGATCATAATTATCTTGTAAAACTTCCTTTTTACTACCTAATTACTGATTTAACAGGCTTTACTATTAAATCTTTGCATATTATTAATTTTTCCAACTATGTCATTCTATTCTCATCGTTCTTAATTTTCTTTTTATATGCCAATAAATATAGAAATAAACTAATTATAGTAGCTTATTCTGGCTATTTAACAGTATTGTCCTTAACATTTTCTGAATTATTAAGTAATCCTAGTATTCGAAACTTTGAATACGCGATCTTGTTTATTAGCCTTATTTTAATACTCTATCTTGAAAGAAATATTCAAAAAAGCAAAAAGATTATCACTATTATTTTATCTTTAATAACAGTATTACTTTTAACTTCAATAACTGTAGGAGATAGTTTATTTTTATATGCAGCATTAGTTCCTATTTTTATAGCTGTTTTATATGTCTATATTTATAAAGGAGATAACACAGATAGAAAGAATCTACGTCTAATAACCCTTTTAGGGATCACAGCAATTACTTTAATAGCTACCTTCGGTTTAAAATACTTAATAACAAAGTCTGGACTTTTTGTTATTACAAGCAATGATTCTCCAACACTAGTAAGCTTCGAAAATATTATACCTAATATTAAGTTTACCTTTGATGGGCTCTTAAATATCTATAACGCAAATGTTTTTGGAAAGAAATTACTATCTTTAGAAACAATTACAAACATCCTTAACTTATTTGTTTTACTGGCAAGCATATTTGGGCTAATTAAGATGTTAATAAAAGGAATAAAAGAAAATTCATTTATTAAAATTCTTATTCCTTTGTTTTATGTATTTGTACTTTTCGCATATATGTTATCTGATAGAGTCGCAAATTTATCAACAACAAGGTATATTACACTTTTACCATTTTTATCTGGATTCGGATTACTACACTCAGTAAATAGTCTCAGAAGCAAATTAATAATAATCGTTCTATTAACGCTATTAAGTGTTTTAAATATTATGTTATGGAACCCAATTGATTTCCAGACTAGATCAGGACAAATAGGTCAGTTTCAAGAGATTGCAAATCTTATTGACAAAAGTGGAATGCAAACAGGATATTCTAGCTACTGGATTTCAGGAGCACTAACTTACTTATCTAACTATAATATTAATGTTAGACCAATAGAATGTACTAAGCCTTTTACATTTATTTCCAGAGAAAGTTGGTATCAGAAAAATTCGAGTAATAATACTACTTTTATTGTTCTTGATGAAAATGGAGTGTTCTTTGACAAATGTTCTCTATCTGATATTATCAGTAAATTTGGTGAACCATATCAAATAGAGAAAATAACTCAATTAGGAGGCACATTAAAGTTACTCAAGTTTAACTACGACATTTCAGAAAAGTTTTAATTAAAAAATATTTAAAATGAAAAACGTTAATAAAGCCTTTTTAGATATTAAAAAAGATGATTTTACCAGTACATATTATAATGATAGTAAAAGGTATAATGATCTAAAGACAATTAAGAAGGAAATAAAAGATAAAGAGACACTTTTTAACTTAAAACTAAATAGTCTTAATTTAAACCATAATACGTTTATTGATAAATCCACAAAATCTGGTATTAGTAAGGTATTTAGAAACTTTATTATTAAATTCCTATACAATTTTTCATATAGACAAAACGATTTTAATAAGCAAACTCTTGAGTTAGTGAATAAGAACAATGAAATACTTACAAGTATTAAAAAGCTTATATTCTACTATGATGAAGAAATAGGAGTATTA
>JBAXRR010000058.1:0-2066 GCA_037131125.1 bacterium | reverse complement strand
CTCTTCAAGGTATTCTCTTAGATCTTTGTTCTGCCAATCTTTTCTAATAAGACAGATTATCTTACTTCCTTTTGTAAATTTTCCATCTAAGAAAAGCGAGTATAGAGAGGAAAGAACCTTCTGCTTGATTAAATCTCCAGTGATCCCGAAAACTACCAATATGACTGGTAATTGAGATTTAGATTTTAATATTTTTGTTTCCATCTTTTATTAATTTTGGATACTTATGAGTATACCAAATGTAAGTAATATATTCTCCGACTAGCACATAACGCCATTGTTTGATAAAATCAATCTGCTGTACTTTGTATACAGCATGAATTGTAACTAAACATATATTAAGTATAAATTATGAAAGACCCATACGAAACCTTAGGAATTGCGAAGAATGCTTCTAAGGCAGACATTAAAAAAGCATATAGAAAACTTGCTAAAGAGTTCCATCCAGATAGAAACAAAGAAGCAAATGCAGCGGATAAATTTAAAGATGTAACTGAGGCTTATGAACTCTTAATGGATGATGCAAAAAGATCCGCATATGATCAATATGGATTTGCAGGGACTCAAGGTTTTGGTGGACAAACTGGGAATGGGTTTGAGGGATTTCAGGGATTTAATAGTTCAGATTTTGGATTTAATGATCTTGGGGATATCTTTGATAGCTTCTTTAGTGGAGGAACTGGATACCAAAGAAGAAATAGAAAGGGAGATGATCTTCAAGTAAAACTTGAACTAGATTTCATGGAGGCAATATTTGGAACAGAAAAGACAATAAAATATAGACGACAGGTAGTGTGCGATTTATGTCAGGGACTTGGATCTAAAAAAGGAAGTAAATCTTCAACATGTCAGACTTGTAAGGGTGCAGGAAGAGTTACTCAAGTTCAAAGAACATTCATAGGTAATATACAAACAACAGTCACCTGTCCTACTTGTGAGGGAAATGGTGAGGTAATTGCAGACAAATGTGAGAAATGTGGAGGGGATGGAATATATTCAGAATCTGAAGAATTAAAAGTTAAAATTCCTAAAGGTACTCCAGATGGATTAACATTGAGATTTGCAACTCGTGGTAATGCTGGCAAAAAGAATGCAGGGTATGGTGATCTATATATTGAATTTGAAATCAAACCTCATGAATACTTTGAAAGAAGTGGCGACGATATCTATCTAGATTTCAAAATACCTATAACCTCAGCAGTTCTTGGAGATGAAGTAGATGTTGAAACTGTACATGGAAAAGTTAAAGTTAAAATTCCAACAGGAACTCAAAGTGGAAGAGTTATTAGACTTAAAGGTTTAGGTGTTCCTAAACTTAAGAAAAATGAAAATGGTGATCAATATCTAAGAGTAAAGGTAGTTGTTCCAGAAAAACTTACAAGGAACCAAAAGAAACTTTGGGAAGAATTAAGAAAAATAGAAAACGAAAAACCAGGATTTCTTGATGAGATATTTTAACTAAGCTGTTTCTTACTACTCTCTTTTAAAAATCTTTCAGTAAAGAGTATCCAAACTCCCATAAAGGTAAGTATTATTGTTGTTGGAAATCCCCACCCGTGAGTAGTTACAGCTAAGTATGGAAAGCCGATTAATAAAAATAACAATTCGAGTATTCCAATTCCTGTAGATATTCTTAAGTACTTTCCTTCGAATCTTTTTAGATATGAAAACAAGATAAGGAAAACTCCAAATCCTCCAAAAAGTATGAGCGCAAACATTGCATGCGCAAAGAAGTATAAAGTATATGGAGTTAAGGATAGACCTATGTAACTTATACAAATTACTATTCCAAGAATATTTAGTAAGATGTTTTTTTCTAACTTTAAAGCACCTAACACCTGCCTATATAGAATATAACTTCCTATGCTTGTAAATGAACACATGAATACAAATATCCATTTAGTTTCATCATAAATACCAAAGTCACTTATTGCAGTGAGTATTGTGCTAGGTCTACTAACTGATAAAATATTTAAGCAAAGAAAACAAAATACTATAAATACGCAGAAGGTAATTATTCCAATATTTCTATAAACATATTTTAAAAATACAGTTTCTAATTTCAA
>JBAXRR010000057.1:0-2122 GCA_037131125.1 bacterium | reverse complement strand
AGAAGTTATCAAGATACTGAATATATAAGGAAAGCTGATATATAGGTAGTAGTTGAAACTGTAGATTTCTTTATTATTGGCGATAAAAACGATTGATATGATAAGCATTAGTGGCAAAATGCTTGTAATAATAGTGAAATTGGATATCCCTACTGTAGGCAGTAGAAAATTAAATAATATTAATAATGGAATAGATGTAAAAATTATTGAAAATATGTATTTGTATTTCTCCTTTATCACCGGATTTTCCACATAGTTAAGTATCAAACTTAATGCAATTATTATTACATTAACTATTATCAAAAAATGAAATGGAGTATCTAGTGGTCCGAACGTTAACTGTTCTGACTTTTCAATTATTAAATTAGAAAATATTATTAGAAAAGC
Organism: bacterium; assembly: GCA_037131125.1. Classification (GTDB taxonomy): domain Bacteria; phylum Patescibacteriota; class Dojkabacteria; family JBAXKR01; genus JBAXKR01. Next base: position 1,735 of record JBAXRR010000057.1, on the reverse strand, counting down.
ACAAACTAGATTTATGAACGAAATCATGTAGGAAGCGAAATTTAAAAATAGATTTATTGCTTCTTTAGATATTTGTTTTTTTACAGGGAAATGTTGACTTATATAGATATATGAAATGAGCATTAACATTCCATTACAAAATGCTAGTTTATGTAATATGTAGTTATCATTAAGTTGGATACAATAAAGTAAGATACTCCAGACTAATGAGGGTATTACCAGAATAATTTTAAAGATTATTTTTCTAATCAATAGGAAGATCTAATAATTAGTTAATATCTCCAATCTTAATGAGAATGATTCTCACTTTACTCAAATCTCAAAGCATCAATAGGATTAAGTTTAGAGGCCTTACTAGCGGGGTAGATTCCAAATATAAGACCAATAGAGGCAGATACTCCTAGGGCAAGTAATATAGATTCTATCGTTATAACAGACTCAAAGTTGGCTATTGCTGAAATAAGAGCAGATATTCCAACTCCTAGTCCCACGCCGATTATACCACCAAGTAGTGTTACCATAACAGCTTCAATTAGAAATTGTAGAAGTATATCCCTATTTCTAGCTCCTAGAGCCTTTCTAAGTCCAATTTCTTTAGTTCTTTCACTCACACTTACAAACATAATATTCATTATTCCTATCCCTCCTACAAGCAGAGATATTGCAGCAATTGCTGTAAGAAAGATAGTGAAAACTCCCGTAATCTGATTAAGTATCGTAAGAAACTCTCCTGAATCTCTTACTGAAAAGTCATTTGTTTCAGTTGTTTTAAGTCCTCTAGATTTTCTAAGTATAGTGGCAATTTCTGCCTTAGCAGCTTCCACTTGATCAGGATTTTTTGCTTGAGCAATTATATTTCTAAGATCAGAGTTTCCTGTAAGATATTTTTGCATCGAAGATAGGGGAATGAGGACAGACTCATCTGTATTTACAAATCCATTGCTTCCTTTTGGTTCCGTTATTCCAACCACTGTGAACGGAATATTATTTATCTTTATTTTTTCACCAATAGCATTTTGACCATTGAATAGTGAATCTATGAGGTCAGGTCCAATCACTGCAACTTTAGCATTACTTATTTCATCTTGTGCGTTTAATTCCCTACCTTTTTGTATGTTGAAATTTCTAATCTTTGCAAAATTACCTTTCTGTCCAATGATTGCTAATATCTTTACGTTATTCTGATAATTAGTTTTGTATGTACTTTGAGTAGCAGCAGCATACTCAGATACGAATTGCTTATTAGAATTAACAAGTGCCTCATAATCCGTATCACTAAATTTTGCTGAAAAATCTAAGGAAAAAGCAGTACTTCCTGTTGGTCTTCCTGGGGTTATGGTTATAACATTAGATCCAAATGAAGAAACAGATCCTTCAATTGTTTTTTGTGCACCTTTTCCAATACCAACTAAAGATATTACCGATGTAATACCAATAATTATGCCAAGAATAGTAAGTATTGTTCTAAGCTTATTAGCTACTAGTGATCTATATGCTGTTTTAATTGTTTCTATTACTGACATTATTTTTTAATATCGCTTAATATTTCCCCATCTTTTAATTTAATTATTCTTTTAGCAAATGTTGCAATATCCTCTTCATGAGTGATCAGGATAATGGTGTTGCCTGCTTCGGAAAGCGCACCGAAAATCTTCATGATCTCCTGGCTTGTTGCGGTGTCGAGGTTTCCTGTTGGTTCATCGGCAAGAATAATCGACGGGTTGTTGATGAGCGC
>JBAXRR010000056.1:0-2129 GCA_037131125.1 bacterium | reverse complement strand
TAATTACTAGTAGTTACTTTTTATCCCTACTTTCTTTACAAAGCTAACCACTTCATCTTTAGATAAAAGAAGTTTAGTACATACAAGAATTAATGGTACTAATAATAAATTTCCAACTAATTGAGGTCTAAAGAATGGAATAGCATTAATGTAACTAGCTAATAATCCGGACAAATCTTTAGTATACATAGTTGTAGTAAGAACTACTCCAAAGTTTGTCCATAGAAAGAATATAACTGATGAAATTAATCCTCCTAAGCCACCTATAACTCCAAGTTTTAAGTAATCCTCACTCTTTATCTTCTTCATTAAAAAACCTATTAAAACAGGTGCTAGAAAACCACTCCAAGTAAAGATGAATATCAGGGTGTTACCAATAAGGAGATCGGAAAATAACATAGTAAATAGGGGAACAATAACAGCTAGTTTCTTACTTTTAACAATATATCCAGCAGTAAGAGATATTGCTGTAACAAACTCTAAGTTAGGTGCTATATGCAATACAGTTCTTGTAAATACCCCTATTACTATTAATGTAGATATAATTAGTAAATCTCTTCTATTGCTTACTAGTGCTAATAGTAATTTGTTGATGACATTTTTCATATTAAGCTATTAATAAATAGTGAGTTCAAATGCAATCTTATCTCCGTTTTTAGGAAAAAGTTCCTTAGCACCAAGCATAGAGTCATTTCCATTTACAACAAGCTTCCAGAATTCATGTTTCGTTGTATCTGCCATTCTTCCATTTATTGAAGTAATAAATTCACCGAAAGCACTTCTGTTAGATTCAAATTTAAAGGATGAATCACTTTTAGCATATTCCGTTAGAATTGAAAATAGATCTTTTCCCTCCTGATACTTTAATTTATAAGACTTCGTATCTGTCAAAGATGTTTTAACATCCAAACTAGCCTCTTGGTTACTAACTCCAATTACTCCAAGAACACCTTTTGTACTAAGAGGTGATTTAGAGATATCAACTCCATTTCTATTAGATACTAAGAAAAGTACTACAGATACTAATATAACTGCAATAGCAATTATTGCAATTACTAATGTCTTCTTCTGGAAAAGCTTTCGGATAGTATTCATAATAGAGAGTTATAAAAAATAAAAAACTCTCCGATTAGGAGAGTAAAATTACTTTCCTGCTCGGGACTATACATAGTATGTATATATTACTGGCGACCTGTCTTAAAAGTATTACTTATACTTTTTCACAGTTGCGGCACAGAGTGGGATTCACACCCAACTTCGCAGTAAACTAATTGGATAGTAACTTGAAGAATATATAATTGCAAGCAAATATTTATTCAAGTAATATTCACTTATGAAGAAAATACCAATAACAGTATTTACCGGTTATTTAGGATCTGGAAAGACCACAATAATATTCAACCTTATTAAGGCACTTCCTAAAGATTACAAATCTGTTTGGCTTAAAAATGAATTTGGAGATGTAAAGATAGATAGTGAACTTGCTAAGGCAAATAACATAGAAGTGAAAGAGATGGTAAATGGATGTCTGTGTTGTGTTCTTGTTGGAAAACTTGGAGATGCGATTAGAGAAATAATAGAATCATATAATCCAGATAGAGTAATAATAGAAACATCTGGTTCAGCATACCCTGCACCAATTGCATGGGAAATAAGAAAATTAGAAAAAGAAGCAAATGAAGGAAAGACACCATATCTTCCTCATCTAGATTCTATAATAACTGTAATAGATGCATTAAACTTCAATGGATACAGAGATAAGAGTTACACTGCTAAACTTCAGGCACAATTTACTGACCTTATACTTATAAATAAATCTGAATTAGTAGGGGAGAAGGAACTAGATAAAACATTAGATGATGTTTATGATCTTAATCCAACAACTCCTAAAGTAAAGACAGTAAAAGGAGTTATATCTCCAGATCTTGTGTTTGGAATAGATACAAAGCTATTTAATCTTCAGTCTGAAGTAGACAAAGCAAATGAAGGAATAGATAGGAGTCATCAGGAACATGAATTAGATATACTTGAATTCGAAGTAGAAAAAGAAATAGAGATAAGTAAGATACAAGAACTTCTTAAAGAATTACCTTCGAAATACTTTTATAGAATTAAAGGTGTAGTGACAT
>JBAXRR010000055.1:0-2222 GCA_037131125.1 bacterium | reverse complement strand
AGAAAAAGCAGTTCAAATAGAATCTCAAAATCATCAGTACCAAAATACTACTTTAATGATACAGGAATTCTAAGTTTAAGGTCACTTTCTCCTAAAATTGGATTACTTGCAGAAAATGCAGTATATCTCCAATTAAGACGAAAATCATTCTCCAAAGAATACTCTGATATTTTCTACAATGAGATAAATGGTGTTGAGGTTGACTTTGATAACAGGCAAAATGAATTAATAGAGGTTAAATTCAGAGACAATATTACAAAAGAAGATATCGTAAAATACCAATCAGTAGAATCTAAAATATCATTTATTGTTAAAAACCAAAGTGAAATATTAATCGATACCTTACCAATGCACTCAAAAATAACTTTGGATAAATATCTACTAAAGTAAAACCTAATTGTTACCTATATTTCCTTACTCATATACATTCCATCAATAGAAAATCCTTTTGTTTTGTAATACTCTCTTGTACCAATTGCAGAGATAACTGAAATCTTTTTGAAGATATGTTCTTTTTTGTTTTCTTCCTTAACTATTCTTTCAGCTTCAAGTAAAAGTTTTGTTCCAAGTCCAATATGCTGAGAAGTTTTAAAGGCTTCTTGTCCTATTTCATTTGCTCTACCGTAGACATGCACCTCTCGTATGAGTGCAGATTCATTTAGGCTGGTTATATAGTGATTTTTAGTGTAGTTTTTATATGGAAGGGTAAGTCTAAGAAATCCTGCTATCTTGTCATCCTTAATTGTGTCGAAAGAAATAAAATATTCTGTAGAGTATCCAGTGTCATAAATTAATGTTTTCATTTTTAATTCTTTTTCTTCCACACTTCTTACTTTTATTTCTCTATATCTAATGTCATTTAATTTAAATCCGGCATCAATTACTTTCTTTTCAATTACTTCTCTAAGATTTGTATTCTTGTTTCCTGAAACAATATCATCAGATGGAATATCTCGTATAAGCCTACTGATTCTGACATATCTTGGAGTATGAGGAACACATTTTGCAAGAAGATCTACAAGATCATCTGTTGTGTATGGAATAAATTCTCCTCTTTTAAAAACTTCATAAAGCTCTGCAGTTTCAATTATTGATGTTGGATATATTTTTAATTCATCTGGAGATATTTCTTTTGAAAATAGTTTTTTGAAATCTTTGTAGTCGGATTCAAGTGTTGATCCAAGTAAGTTTGGCATCCAGTGAGCATGTATTTTAAATCCAGCAAGTCTCAAATATTTAATTGCATCTTTAGTTTCTTTTACACCATGTCCTCTTTTGTTAAGTTTAAGAATTTCATCATCTAAACTTTGTATTCCAATTTGAATTTTAGTTGCACCTAATCTTCTTAAATGAATGACTTCCTTTTCTGTAATCCAATCTGGTCTTGTTTCTAAAACTAATCCAACATTTCTATGTTTAGATTTCGAATTTAATACTTGAGCAGATACAAGTTCTTCGTAAAGTTTTTCTACGTGCTGATCCCTATCTCCAGACATATATGGAAGACCTCTAACTGAATTCTTATTTATAGTTTTTAGTGTTGGATCTAAATCTTTTTCATCTAAGTCATCTAGTGTCATAATTCCTTTGGTCTTTGCAGTATTCATTGCATCAAAACATCTTTTAACAAACCACACCTGGTAATCCTTTGGATAGAATGACCATGTACCTCCAAGAACTAATAGTTCAATCTTATCTGTAGTATGTCCCATATTTTCAAAAGCACGAAGACGATTATACACTTGAAGAAATGGATCGAAACTATTGTTTAATGCTCTTTGTGCTCCAGGTTCATCTTTAAGATAACTTTTAGGCATTCTAATATCTGTAGGACAAAAAATACACTGACCTGGACATTCAAATGGACGAGTTAGTACAGTTACTGGTACTACTCCACTTTGAGTTCGAGTAGGTTTCATTTGTATAAGTTCAAGGATTTTGTTGTCAGATTTTAATTTACCTTCATCGCAAAGTTTCCTATATGTCATTACAACTTCACTTCTTGAGATAGTTCCCTTCTTACCTTCTGAGTACTTTTTAATAAGTTTACTTAGAACTTTCTTATCTTTTGGAGTATTTGAAACAACCTCATATACAAGATCTTCTAAGCTCTTATCTATTTTGTTTAAAGCATAAATTGCCATGGTTAATTATATCAGAGAGTGTACATTGAATAAGTTGGTATAGATATTGCGAATTGGTGCATAATGTAAAAGAGTTAA
>JBAXRR010000054.1:0-2339 GCA_037131125.1 bacterium | reverse complement strand
GAACTTTTTAATCTTGTTAATGAAATTGCTCATTATTTGAATAAATATATTAATTAATTAGTTTCCTTATTTGAGGGAATACCACCAGGGAAACAGTGATCTTTATACTCACAAGATTCACAATTGGAAAAATCTTTTGTTCTTTCAAACTTATGATCTTTAATATCTTTCCAACTCTTTTTAATTTCAGCTTTTAGCTCTTTAAGTTCTTCTACTCTATTCATATCTCCATAGTTAAATGTATATTTCTTAAACTTACCTTTTTCATCTTTTAAGAAGTCTAGTTCAGCTTCTTTTACTACGTATTCAAAATTCCTATCGTTATCTGAGAGGAGTTTATAAAATAGAAGCTGTCTTTTGTAATCTCCATCTGAATTCTTTGTATTACCTTCGATCTCATTATCTGACTTTGGCTTTCCACTTTTATAGTCAACAATCTTTACCGTTGATCTTTCAGTATTATTCGCTGCTTCCTTTATAAGCTCAATTTTATCTATCTTTCCAGAAAGAGGAATATCTTCAAAATATACGTTTTTGTATCCAAAGTTATATTCAATCTCAAGAGGTCTTTTAAACGAATCTTTGTATTCATCGTAGTATTTACCAAGTAGACGTTTTCCTTCTGTTTTAGTGGCATCATAGTCAGATTTAGATATGAAGTCTGCCTTACACGCTTCTTCGAATAACTCTAAGAGTCTTTCTTTAGATGGTAAAGTATTATTAGCCTTATATTCCTTAAAGAACTTCTCAAGTGCTAAATGAACAAGACTTCCAATTATTAGGGATCTTGTTCTAGGAAGTCTTAGTACATTATTTAACTTAAATTTATATCCACATTTAAGGTAATTATTAAGTCCAGTTGCATTCATTTTAAACTTTTGAAGAATCGAGTCTATAAAGGTTTTCTCATCTATTGTTTGAATTTCTTTATCTAAATCCTTATCTATTATTTTATTTCCAGCAAGTTTTTTTAGAACCTCATTTAAAGACTTTATATCTTCTTTTGAGATTTCATTTTCTATCTCAGACAAGAATACTGTAGGTAATCTAGTTTTCTCTGAAGAGTTTTCGTTATACTTAACTGAATAGGATAGATATATTTGGTGCTTTGCTCTAGTCATTGCAACGTAAAGAACTCTTCTGTCATCTTCTAATCTCATTTTTTTTGCTTCCTCTTTCTCTTCTTTAGATATTTCAAATGAAACTTCAGTACTTTCTTCTAAAGCCATTTTTACAAGATTATTGGGGAATTTAATAGAGGATCTTTCCACTTTATTACTCCATTTCTTATCTACAAGACCATATATGAATACATATCCAAACTGAAGACCTTTGGATCTATGAGCAGTCATAATTCTCACCCCATCTGACTTTAAAGGATTTTCTTTTTCCTTAATACTAAATTCAAAATCTTTGAGTAATTTAATGTCAGATAAAAAGTTTTGAAGTGTGTAGTCTTCAGAAAGTCTCTCTGCCTTTTTAATCTCTTCAAAGAATGTATTAATTACATTTAAGTTCTTTATATTTATACTGCTTTCTTTATTCTTATTATCTACAAGTATGAGATCTAGAACACCTGCTTCACGAATAAGGTGTGAGAAGAAATCTGAAAGTTTTTTGTTTTGAGATAACTTAGCCCATTCCACCAACTTATTAGTAAACCATGTAAGTTTTTCTGGATTCTTTATTTTAGTTTCAGTGAATAGGTTTTCAGTTGTTATGATATCGAATAATGATTTCTCTACTTTGTTCTTTCTAAAGAACTGGTTAGCATAGTTTGCAAGCATAAGGAGATCTAGTTCAGAAATACCTAGGAAATCATAAGAAGCTACTGTAAAAAACTTTACATCATCATATGGATTATTAATTAATTCAAGGAGTTTAAGTATCTTTACGATAAGTTCAGATTTTAGAATATTCTCTCCTGCATCTATTGTAAATGGAACATCTAGTGCTTGAAACGCTTCCATTAATGGATATGAATCGTTATTTTCTTTGAAGATTACTGCAATTTCAGATGGTTCTATTCCTTTAGATAAGAGTTCTTTAGCTTTTGAGGCAATAAAAAAAGACTCGAGTTCACCTTCTTCAAATTCATAAAGTTTAATATTTTTATCTTCTAAAAATACTGGTTTTTCACTTTGAGAAGAGTCAAACTTTTTAACAATAGATTTATCTACATCTGAAAGTTGAAATGTATTTGTGTCTATTAACTTTCTTGCTGTATCTACAATATTCTGGTTACTTCTATAGTTCTTATCTAAAACAATTACGTTAGTCTTAGGAAACTTATTTCTAAAATAAAGAATATTTTCAAGGGAAGCTCCTTGGAATCTAAA
>JBAXRR010000053.1:0-2377 GCA_037131125.1 bacterium | reverse complement strand
CGCTCTTCAGTTTTTAATGAGCAAACATTATTTTTTCCTCTCTTAATAAACTGCACAGAATCTGCACAATTACATTAGAGGGTAACTTAATAATATAACTTACAAAAAACAAATACAAGAGTTTTAAGCTCTTTAGAAACAGTTAATCAGACTGTAAAATAATTCATTAAAATCACTCTTAGTCTGACATTCCTATATTGAAGAAATACAGAAGGTATTTCAAATTTAGGTAATCTGATAATAGTACTTTAGATAGCCCTATGTCAAGGGGAAAAAGGCACTTTTTCTAGCCTTTTCTCATATTAAACATTTCTTCAATTTCTTTGACAGAAGTAGTCTCTGTTGCACCTTTATCTCTCCCCCATTTTTTAATCCTAGGAAACCTCAATGAGTAATTAGCGCTATGGGATTCACTTTTAGTAATTTCATCAGCCTCGATCTCACAAACTATTTGAGGAATAACCCAGACATCAGGCTGTAATCTGCTATCAATGACCACATTCTTTGGACACTCCTTGATACGAATTTGTTCCAAATCGGAATATACTTCCTTGAGTTTTTCCTCAGTAAACCCAGTACCAACTTTTGCAAGAGTCTTAAAAGAGTCACTCTGCTTGTCGTAAAGTCCAACAAGAATTGTTCCAACTCCAAATTCTGTACGTGAACCTTTACCTGTGTAGTATCCTAGAACAACTGCATCAATTGTATCGTTAAGGGAAGCATCACTTGATCTTTTAAGTTTAATCCAATCATAGTTTCTAGTTCCTGGATCATATTTAGTTCCCATAGCTTTTGCAATAATTCCCTCAAGCCCTTCCTTTATATATTTATCAAAGATGTTTTGAATTTCCTTAGCATCTTTAACAAAATCATTCTTGCTACAAACCAATATTCCATCTTTATTACTCTTATTAAATTCCCTTAAAACTTTTTCAAGAATTTCAATTCTTTCCTCTAGAGGTTTTTCTGTTAGATCTTCTCCATTAAGATAAAGAATATCAAATATCATACATTTAACAGGAATAGACAAAGCTTTTTCAGTTATTCCATACTTTCTTTTTCTTTGCATTGTCTCTTGAAATGGGAAAAATTTATCATTCTTTGAATCATATCCCAGTACCTCACTATCCATAATTATGGATTCAACTCCCATCTTTGAAAGTGTTAAGGCAACATCTGGAAACATATCCGTTAAACTTTCCTGATTCCTTGAAAATAATCTTACTCTTCTTACTTCTGGATTCTCTTCTACCTTAGTAGAATCTTTCGTTTCAACAATAGAAAGTTGAGTTGAAATTTCTTTCTTTGTAATATTCGATTCTATAAATTTATCAATATTTTTTTTATCTATTAAATGCAATTGACATCTTAAACCATCATACTTGGCCTGCACCAATGGGTTTGGCATTCTCTCCCATATTGCTTCAACATTTTTTTCTCTTTCAACAAGTTTAGATGCAACAGGAATACCTGGAATAAGTTTCAAATGAGAAATACCTTCTATCCCTTCTTCCTTAACTAGAATGGCAATTTTCCCTAAATCTGAGATGGCTCCATATGCCCTTTCTATTTGTTCACTATATGTTTTGTCACCAGAAATAAAATAAGAAAGAGAATCAATAATTGTTTTGTCGCTTAATCCAAGTCTTAAATTACCGGAAAGCATTCGAATAAAATACTTGGAACTTAAAGGATCTAACTTTGAAACAATATTTTTCAAAAGCTCTAATTTCTTTTTAACAGAATCCTTTCCAGATATCCTAGTTATTGACTCTGAAAGTTCATAATACTCGCTAATAGATATCTCCCCTTTTCCAAACTTGCTTCCAGATAAAGAAAAAATATAATTTCCAAGATCACCATATTTCTGAAAGCCTTTTATCACTTCACTTTCAGATAACATAAAATATCCTACAATGAAATTAATTATTTGTTTATTTGCAAGATTAAACTCCAAAGGAACGTATTTGGGATACACGCGTCCTTGTAAAAGATAGACGATCTTCTCTACCTCTTCTTTTTTTAATTCTTTAAATAAATCTGAAAGTTTAGAAGATATTTCATTTCTTGAATGTAAATTTTCCAAAATCTCTAGGACTACCGAAAATGATTTAGTGGTCATGTGGAACTTTGTTTCACAGGTTAAGTAATATTTCTCCTGTCAATTTATTATACTCAGAACATTATATGGCGTGAGAAACTTACGATAAAATCGTAACATTTTTACTTATAAAGTGGAAATACATTTGGATTATTTTGGAGGTTATTTTTCTTTGGACATTAAACCCCAACTCTTCCCTATTTTCATATCGACGCTAATTGGAACGGAAAGTTTTAAACAACTTGACATCACACTTTTTATTTCATTTATTATCTT
>JBAXRR010000052.1:0-2651 GCA_037131125.1 bacterium | reverse complement strand
GGATGAAAGAATAACTAATGATAAGAACTTTGAAGAAATTAATACAGTTATTCAGAAACAATATTTAATTTCATTAAATCGAATTAATTCACTAAAAAGATGTACCAAATGTATTCTTCCTGAAAGCATGCCTTTTATAACATTTGATGATGATGGAATATGCAACTATTGTAAGAATTATATAAAACAAACTCATAAAGGCATTGAAGAACTAAAAAATGAAATTTCAAAGTATGATCTTGATAAAAAAAATGCAAATTGTATAGTCTCATTCAGCGGTGGAAGAGATAGTAGTTATGCATTACATTATGCCAAAAAAGTTCTTGGTTTAACTCCTTTAGCATATTCATATGATTGGGGAATGTTAACTGATCTAGGTAGAAGAAACCAAGCACGTATGACTGGAGCTTTAGGAGTAGAGCATATATTAGTATCTGCAGAAATACAGCGAAAAAGAGAATATATTCGTAAAAACGTTTTAGCATGGTTAAAAAGACCAGAAATTGGAATGATTCCCCTTTTTATGGCTGGAGATAAACAATATTTTCATAACTTAAACAAGCTTAGAAAAGATACTAATATTGATTTGGTAATATATGGTGATAACGCTCTAGAAAAAACAGATTTTAAATATGGATTTGCAGATGTAAAACTAGATTCAAAAGTTGGAAAAGCTTATGATATTGGATTTTCTAAAACCTGGCAATTACTTTGGTACTACTGGAAAAACTATCTAAAGAATCCGCTATACATTAATTCTTCTTTATTTGATACATTTACCGCTTATTATTCTTCCTATTTCGTTAAGAAAGATTATGTATATTTATTTAGATATCTTAAGTGGGAAGAAAAGGAAATAGAAGATACTCTCATAAAGAAGTATGATTGGGAAACCTCTCCTGATACAAAATCTACATGGAGAATTGGTGATGGTACAGCTTCATTTTACAATTACATATATTTTGTACTAGCAGGAATCACTGAAAACGACACTTTTAGAAGTAATCAAATAAGAGAAGGAATGATTACAAGAGATGAGGCATTAATAAAGGTAATTAATGATAACATTCCAAGAGTAGAATCAATTATTTGGTACTGTAATACTATTGGAATTGATGCTGTAAATGCGATTAATTTAATTAATAAGGCTGCTAATTATGAAAAGAATTGATGCAAATGATAAAAGTGTTTATGGTGATAGTTATATAAATTCATATAAAAAGAAGCGAAACGAAGGGAGAATTGATAGGATATTTAAATATGTGAATGTGAATAGCACTGACAATGTTTTGGATGTAGGATGTGGGTCTGGTTATCTCTACCCATTTATTGATAACTTAGGTGCAAATTATATAGGTATAGATGAGAGTAAACTCTTTGTAGAAGAAGCTAAATCAAATTTTGAAACTTCTTCAAAGAAGAATCTATTTTCCAATGTTTCTCTTTCTACGTTAGCTAAAAATAATATGAAAAACTTTTCTAAGGTTTTTCTACTAGATGTTACTGAACATCTTACTGATGAAGAAATTGTAAATGTTCTTAACGATTCCTATGATTTAATGAGTCCTGGAGGACAACTTATTATTCATACTCCAAATTTAAACTTTATCTTAGAACAGCTAAAACAGCATAAGGTTTTAAAACAAACAGAAGGACATATAGGAGTTAGAAATTCAAAAATGTACATTGAACTTTTTAGGAATTCAAAATTCGGGAATAATTATAGAGGCTATTTCTTGAGCCACTATCTAAAATCCTTAAAACCGCTCAAAATTCTTACTTATGTTCCTTTATTTGGCAAATTATTTGAAGCAAGATTGCTGTTCATTTTAAATAAAGCTTGAACACTTTTATCGTTTTTCAATACTAATTGAACTATAAGAAATAGAAGCACCAGAATAACAAGGGAAACCAGCCTGTCAATTATACTTATTATTATAGACTGACTTGCGGATATTCCTACTATTCCAAACGAAAATATTACAAATATCTCCTTTATTCCCAAGTTACCAGGAAGAACCGAGAAAGGAAGAGCAAAGCTAATTATCATAGTTAAAAACATCGCAAAAAAGAAATCTGTTTCTATTCCTATCATTTTTAATTCAAGTAAGAGAATTACTGAAGCTATTATGTTCCCAATAACAGTAATAAATAATAGATTTAACATTAGTCTCTTATCTTTTTTTACTTCTGACCATCCTAAAAGTATTTCTTTAAATCTACTAAACAACTTAAGCGAGATCACAAATTTATATGCTTTATCATAATAAAAGATTGCTAATATTAATAATAATATTATTAAAAATATTATTATTGGAATTGAATAAAGTCCAGTCTTTAAAAAAACATAAGCCTTAGTAATTACACCCATTAACCAATTTATTGAATATAAAAATATATATGATGCATATAGGAATGTAATAAATTTTTTATAGTTAAATTGATACTTTCTTTTCAAGTAAATTGCATTAGAAGCTAAACCTCCTCTTAACGGCAAAACAAGATTACCAAGACTGTTTGTAATAGAAAGAAGTATCCACTCTTTTAAAGATAGTTTCACACCTAATTTTTCAACAAATATCTTTGTCGAATAACCATTTGAAATAACAAAAAGGACTGTAAGGAATGAAATTGGAATAAGAAGGTATAAC
>JBAXRR010000051.1:0-2657 GCA_037131125.1 bacterium | reverse complement strand
ACCCCAAAATTTTCACGAATAGAATGATCTAACTCATCTAAATAAATATTACCAAAAAGCTGACTGGTAAGATTCCCAATCGGGAAACCTTTATCTTTCTGTGAAAAAAACAAACTTTTTGACTTTGGTAACCCGTCCCAGTCTTTACTACTTCCTTTCATATGACAATGCTTTGTCGGGTCATTAAAAATAACTTCATAAATCAAATATAATATAAGATCGACATCAAAATCTAGATTCTTAAAAGCCCTCAACCTCTCTTCGATTTTCCGATAAAGAATACTCCTGTCCATGGCCATAAAATATCCTTGAATGTCTAGCTTTAAAATCCAAGTATCTTTTTGATAATTTTTTGAACAAGAACGAATGAAATGATTAACTCTTTTTATACCTTCGGATGTTCCCTTTCCTTTTCTACAACTATAACTATCTTTAATAAAATGCTCGTCAAAAATAGGATTGATATAATTAAAAATCAAATGGTGCACAACACGATCTCTAAAATCCGCCGCAAATATCTCTCTTTGTACTGGTTTATAAACAATAAAGCAAATACTCTGCCCAATCTTATATTTACGATTTATTATCTGCTCATAGAGAGCAAACAATTTATTTTCATAATCAACCTCGAAAGCCAGAGCATTAGCGGTTGATCTCTTATTTTTTCGGGTATCAAAATATGCACGAAATAAATCGAGAAGAAGTTGTTGATCGTAATTTTTTTTAATCATTTTTGCAAGTCTTTATACAACGGACCGAAAAGCCGTTTGCACGGTTATTGTTATTGGCAGGGTTGACAGCAGTCGAATTGAAGTTCGGATTGTAGGCGTTGACACCGTTAGGACTACTAGACCAGTAGTTGCCGTTACCGCCCAGATTATTAAGCCCGGCACTACTGTAGTCGCGGTTGCCACCTAGCGCAAGAATAACCACTCAACTTATCACACAATTCTTTTAATGAGCTGTGTAATATATCCTGTTGTCGAATAATATTCCTCACTTTAAGTAAGGGGGTTATTGGATTTGCTATGCACGCTTGTCTATGCTCTGGCAATAGACAATTCTGGCACGTTTTTATCATTTACTTTTACTTCTAATAATTTTACTGCACTATATTTACCCCATGCATTTAGCTGTTTAGAAACATTTTCAATACCTTGATTGATTTCAACAAAAGGTTTAATCCCTAATTGATTAAAATCTTGCATCAGTCGTATTAATAAACGAACTGTCTCCAAATTCTCTTTTGCTTTGCTTATATAAACAGTCTTGTCTTCCGCTTTGTTCGCACGATAAATATTTTTAATCAAATCCATTCCTTCATTTTTTAAATCCTGTCCGATAGTGTACTTATATTCTCGAGAAAAATCACTCGAAGTTTGAAAAAGCATAAACACCAATCTATAGCTAACTTTATACACTGGTAAATTATAATAAATTGCCATTTTTTTAAAAAATTTATATCACTTCGTGATAAACATAAAAACAACCCAGTGTCCTTTTCTAAAAAAGAAAAGGACCAAATAATCAAATTAAAAATTAATCCTTAATACAACGGACCGAAAAGCCGTTTGCACGGTTATTGGTATTGACAGGGTAGACAGCAGTCGAAGTGAAGTACGTATTGTAGGCGTAGACACCGTTAGGACTACTAGACCAGTAGCTGCCGTTAAAGCCCAGATTATTAAGCTCGGCACTACTGTAGGCGCGGCTGCCACCTGATGGAAGTTTTAGTAATGAACCAGCTGCGGTTTCTCTACAAGTAGATGAGCCACCGCACGTTGCTGTCGTAAAACCTACTATTGCGTTTGTTAATGTTTGCCATTCTGCACTAGTTGGAATTCTAAATCCAGAAGGACAAGGATTATTTGTTCCATTTATACCACTCCATAATGTTTGTTGTGGTGTGCGCCAGTCCCAAGGGGAAACATTGGCTACTGTGACAAAAGAAGACCCTGGTGTGTCTGTACTTACGGGACCTGTAGTTACACTACTTGTTAGTATTTGATGCCCATCAGCATATCGTCCCCACTGGTATAAGTGTCCATAAGATTGAGAATCATTATAAGCGGTTGCAACTCTAGTTGCACCAAGGTTTCGGTCAAGCCAACATTTTGTATCCGCTCCTACAACAGTTCCATAAGTAAAACCGTCAGAACCCACTACGGTATATAAACCACAAGCAAGAGGGCTCTCGATACTTACCAAAGCCAAACTAGTCCCGACCTCATAATAGGAATCATTGTTCCCCCCATCCTTAGACATCTTGTTATCAGTAGAAGTGTAAGCAATACTTTCTAAAGTAGCATCGATTTCAAATGATTGGTCTTTCTCAGAACAGATGTAACGATAGACAAGATCAGTATTAGTAGGAGCAGAAAGAGAAGATATGGTGTTAACTGGATCGATAGGTAGAGCAGAGATTGGTGAGCCACCAGAAAGAGATGAGAAGTCGATAGGAAGCCAACCATTACCATCTACTTTACCTAAACTTGATTTAGCTACTTGTTGAATTCCTCCTCCGGTTGTGAAGGTGGTGCCGTCTAATACAGTAGCAGTGATTGTTCCTGTTTCTGTTGGAAGACTGTAATATATGTGATCAGTAGCTGGCTGCCACGCTGTAGATATTGTCGTACCTTTACAACCTGTATTGTTTG
>JBAXRR010000050.1:0-2796 GCA_037131125.1 bacterium | reverse complement strand
CCTCGGCGATGACACCGATCCCGGGTTCGCGCAGAGCGCCTATGACGTCGCGAGGCGCCGGCGCGGCGGCGGCCAAGGCTTTGATCTCCGACATGCTGATGCGAGACTCGCGCGCGGCAACGTCGGCACGGACTCCCTCGAGGAAGGAGTCAAGCATCGAAGCCGGACTCATACCCAATTTCCTTCCGTTCAGTCCCCAAAAACATAATCGAATTGATCTTTGTGAAGCAGGCAACCGCCAAACCGCCAACAAATGCGAGCCCGACCGTTGAAATCAACATCAGCAAAGGATAATAATTTTTCAATTGAAGATTTCATTGTCATTCCAAATTAAATATTTCCATTATTTCAATAAAAAGATTATACAACTTAAGAAAGATATTTTGACAGGATTAAACATTATAAGGTATTATCTTCTTATGCAACAAAGAAACCTAAACAACAAAATTACTTCTTGTAGATGCTCTAACTCATTAGGGCTATCTTGGTTGTTCTAGGTAAATCCATTAACAATTCCAAATATAGCCTTAAGGGCCTTTTTTTGTCCCTATTTTATTTATTATTCTATTCATATGTTTGACCAAAATTTAGTAAAAGACAGAACAACTTCCTGCCGATGCTCTTCCTTATCTATTAAGGTCATATTGACGTTGTAGTTTCATCAAAAACATATAACTCAATAGGCCTTAGGGCCTTTTTTATTATCTATTTTAAATTATTAATTCATTCAAATGTTTAACGAAATTTTAGTAAGTGAGAGAGATAGTGCAAAACCTATTAAGTACATTGCAAATCCAAAAAGATTTGCAAATGCAGAAGATACAACTAATTACACTGCAACTATGTACTGGGAACCACATCCTACTCATGGAGAAAAAACAACTGCAGCAGATTGGAAAACAATGTTAGCAATTAGAGATGTTCTAACAAATCTAACTGGAAAAAATCTGACACAATTCAATCTGTTACTTGGAGATAGCCATGCGAATCAGCTTGGTATAGATTACTACAAAGCTATGCAAAATCTAATGCCAATAAATGAAATGGCTAATGATATCTTTGGTAATAAGTACAACGGAGTATGGCTTACGAATTGGTACATAAATCTTGAAATGGCTCCTACAACTAAGCCAAAACTTACAGATATTTACTTACAAGAACAAAAAATAGTAAGAAATTATCTTATGAGACCTCAAGATATATTGCTAACTTTGATGGGAAAAGAAAAAGTATGTATGGAGGACCTATACACTCCAGTTACAATTCTTTATCTCAGAGCTAGAAGAAAAAGTGGTACTCAGTTTGTACTGAATGCTCCATGGGAGTTTGTATAAACCAATAAGGGAACTCTCTTTGAGGGTTCCCTTAATTTTTACAATTGGTGACCTCGCGGAGAATCGAACTCCGATTACAGCGTTGAGAACGCCGTGTCCTAACCGTTAGACGACGAGGCCAACTCTCAAATAGAGAGGTTTCGTTATTCTTCTTCCTTTTTCTCTTCTACTACATCTTCCTTTTTATCATCTTTCTTTACTTCTTCTTTTACTTCTTCTTTAGACAAATCTCCATCTTCTCCTGGTTTCTTAGTTACACCTTCAATATCTATTTTTACTCCACATAATTTTGCTGCAAGTCTTACATTTTGTCCATCTTTTCCAATAGCTAAAGATAACTGCTCATCTGGAACAATAACTTTAGCTGTGTTTATCTTCGCATCATATTCAACAGATATTGTTTGAGCTGGAGATAATGAATTAGAGATAAATGTCTCTGCTTTAGAATCCCAAAGAATAATATCTATCTTTTCTTCAAATTTACCAAATCTCAATTCATTAGTAATAGTCATTATTCTTACACCTTTTTGACCAACACATGAACCTATTGGATCTACTCCATTAACATTAGAGTAAACTGCAACTTTAGATCTTGATCCTGCTTCTCTTGCAATAGCTTTAATTTCCACAGATCCTGATTCTATTTCAGGAACTTCAATTACAAAGAGAGCTTTAAGAAAATCTGGATCACTTCTTGAAACCTTAAGAACTTTACCTCTTGGTGTTTCTTCAATCTTCTTTACAAGCACTTTAATCTTACTTGCACTTTTGTAGAACTCTCCAGGTATTCTATCTTCTGCATCCATTACAGCAATTGCCTTTCTAATTTCAATTAGAACATTATCTCCATCCATTCTTTGAATAATACCTGTTTCAATTGTTCCTTCCTTTCCTTCGAATTCTCTCATTATTGTTTCTTTTTCAACTTCTCTAATGTTTTGGAGAATCATTTGGCGAGCTGCTTGTGCTGCTATTCTTCCAAAATCTGCTTGTGGAGTTACATCTACCTCAACCTTTTCTCCTACTTTAGTATTTAAACCAAGTTTCTTTGCCTCAATTACCTCTATTTGAGTCTTCTCATCTTCAACTTCTTTTACAACTTCTTTTGTAGCTAATACTCTTATCTTTCCAGTTTCTTCGTCTAAGTCTACTTTAACATCGGTTTCTTCACCGAATTGAGTCTTGTAGTTATTAAGAATAGCAAGTTTAATTGAATCTAAGATTTTGTTTTTATCTATCTTTCTTTCAGCTGAAATCTGATTAATCGCAGCCATGAAGTCGCTTTGAATTGCCATAGTTTTAGAGTAAAAATTAAATGAAAAGTCTATTTCAACAAAAAAGTGGACAACCGCCCACCTAAATTACTACAAATATTCTACTATTTTTACCTCTAATATGCAAAAAAAGTGTGTTGGTTGGGTACATCTTACGAATTGGTGAGTGATAATATATTAAGCATTTC
>JBAXRR010000049.1:0-3378 GCA_037131125.1 bacterium | reverse complement strand
AAAATTTTATTCTAGAACTTGGGAAAGGATTTAGTTTTGTAGAAAGACAAAAAAGAATTAGTTTTAGTGAACAGCACTTTTATATTGATCTAGTTTTCTATAACAGATTTATGAACTGTTTTGTTCTCTTTGATATTAAAATAGGAAAATTAAAACATCAAGATTTAGGACAGTTACAAATGTATGTTAATTATTATGACCGAGAGATTAAAACTAAGAAAGAAAACAAAACTATTGGGATTCTTCTTTGTGCAGACAAAGAGAATTCTGTGGTAGAGATGACATTACCTCAAAATAATAGGCAATTGTTTGCAAGTAAATATAAACTGTACTTACCTTCAAAATCTCAATTAGTAAAACAAATTCAAGAATTCACAAAATAATCTCACAATATGTGAGAGACTGTCTCGCTTATTGGACTAAATGCTTCTAACAAAAGAATTGTACAAAGTCACCTAAAGTATTTTAATATATACTAATATATATTATTCCTTTTAATATGAAACTCTACCTTCAACAGAAAATTTTCTCTTTTACTACTCAATTCTCAATTAAAGATGAAACAGGTAACGATAAATACTTTGTAAAAGGTGAATTAATATCTTTAGGAAAGAAGCTCCATTTATTGAATTCAGGTAACCAAGAAATAGCACTTATCCAACAACAATTTATTTCATTTCTTCCAAAGTTTAAAGTTTTAATTAACAACTCTGAAGTTGCAGAAATTGTAAAAGAATTCACAGTTTTCAAACCAAAATATAGAGTTAATGGTTTAAATTGGACAATAGATGGAGATTTCTTTGGGCATGATTATCAAATATTAAGTGACGGCAAAGCTTTAGTTAGTATCCATAAGAAATGGATGAGTTGGGGAGATAGCTACGAAGTAGATATTGTCCCTGGGACAGACGAAGTTATGGCACTAGCGGTTGTACTTGCAATAGATTGTGTACTAGAAGCAGAACAAAATAGTAGATCACATTCCAATAGTTATAACTAGATATAATTTAGTAATTAAACTATATGGTTGAATCCACTGTAACAAAGAGAAGTGTATTTCGTGATCTCTCTTTATGGGCATTACTAATTTCCAATTTAATCACCATTGCTTTTGCACTTATTGAGGGATGGAATATTCTTGCAGTATTGTGGGTATATTGGTTACAGAGTGTATCCATAGGAATTATTAGTTTCATAAGAATACTAAGTTTAAAATGGATCTCAACTAAAGGATACAAATCAAATTCTCCATATGAAAAAGCTACAACTTCAGGAGTTATTACCTTTGCCCTATTCTTCCTTGCACACTTTGGAATATTTCATTTAGCTTACTTATCTTTCATTTCATCAGGATTAGAACTTGGAACAAATGTTCAAAAGCTACCACCATATGACTTCACTTTTATTCTAATAAGTGGTGGGATATTTTTTCTTAATCACCTATTTTCGTATTTTAGAAACAAACCTAAAAATAATGAAATACAGAACTTTGGAAAAATATTTATTTTCCCATATATAAGAATAATTCCTATGCATTTAACAATACTTACGGGAGCATTTCTTTTACAACTGAATTCAAGTACTCCACTAATCCTTTTCTTTCTCATTCTTAAAACAATTGTCGATCTCCTTACACATATGTTTGAGCATAATGGGATTTACAAAAGTGAAGGAGTTGTTCCTAATGAAATATCTAATTAATTAATACTATGAATATAAAGAAAATAGATGAAAAAGATTTCTATGAATTAGATGACTCAGAAATTAAAGCAATTCAAAAAGCATCTAGTGATGTAACTAACAATACCTACCCTACCCCAGGCAAAGGGTATACTACTGCTGTGATGACAAAGTCAGGAAATATTTATCCTGGGATTTCATATTCATCAGACACTGGAACACTTACAATGCACTGTGAGGCTGTTGCTTTATCTAATGCTGCTCTTCATGGAGAGAAAGATGTAATAGCAATAGAAGGACCCAATTGTCATATATGCAAACAACTCATTTGGGAATCTAGTTTGAGATCTGGCATAGATGTTAATTGCATCATTGAAGATAATGGAAAAGTTAAACAAGTACCTATCTCCACACTAATGATATATCCTTGGCCAGAGAAACCAAGAATTTAATTATTAGTTTACCCAATTGAAAACAATTAAGGATGTTTTTAAGTTAACTTGGATTCCAATACTAGTTGCATCACTTTGTTGTATTGCACCAATTGTATTAGTACTTCTTGGCATATCTACTTTAACATTTGCAATATCTCTTACCGATTTACTCGATGTACAGTACCGATGGCTATTTATTTTAGTCGCAATAATTGTTTTCGTAATTGGATTAGTAATATATTTCAGGAAACGAGGGATATGTACATTAGATCAATTAAAAAGAAGAAGAAACGAAGTGATTAACAAAGTAATTATTACACTTGTATTTGGAATCCTAACGTACTATATATTCTTCTACGTAATACTTGGTATCATAGGGAAATCTCTGAGACTATGGAATTAGTATAAACAATTAATTTACTCTATTGTATTTATGAAAAAGATAATTATCTCTTCTAAGAATCCAGTTAAGATTAATGCAACACTTGAAGGATTCAAGAAAGCATTTCCTGGTGAAGAGTTTGAAATAGAAAGTGTTTCTGTTGAATCTAATGTTTCAAATCAACCAAGATCAGAAGAAGAAACGATGGAGGGAGCTTTAAACAGATCAAATAACGCCTATTTAGCAAAGAAAGATGCAGACTACTGGGTAGGAATAGAAGGTGGAGTTCAAGAGTACAAAGAAGGAATGTTAACGTTTGCATGGATATACATAAAAGGAGACAAACTCATTGGGAAAGGAAGATCTGCATCATTCATTCTACCTGAAAAAGTTGCAGATGTAGTAAGGCAAGGAAAAGAACTTGGAGATGCCGACGATATTGTCTTTGGTAAAAGTAATTCTAAGCAACAAAATGGAGCTGTAGGTATCTTAACTGGAGACATAATAACTAGAACAGCTCTTTATGTTCCTGCAGTAATATTAGCTTTAGTACCTTTTAAAAATACTACACTTTATTAACAACTCAATGAAATATAACCCTACAAATGTCGGTGAAATCGAATTAAATACAATAGTACTTGATCTCAACGGAACATTAGCAGTTGAAGGAAAATTAGTTGATGGAGTTATACCAAGAATAAAGAAGTTAAAGGAATTAGGATTTAAATTAGTGCTTCTAACAGGGGATCAAAGAGGAACTGCAACCTTACAAGCAAATGAATTAGGAATTGATGTAATTATCACCAAATCATCTGAGGAAAAGGCAGAGAATACAAAGAAATATATTAAAGAAAATACAGTTGCCATCGGAAACGCAAGGAT
>JBAXRR010000048.1:0-3596 GCA_037131125.1 bacterium | reverse complement strand
TATAAATATTCTTCATATTTCTCCAACTTTCTTTTTTGTTCTTGTACTAATTTTTCTTGCTTTTCCTTTATCGTCTGAATACTTTTATTTTCTTTTTCTATTATCTTATCCTTCCGTCTTTGGGTAGCTTCCTTACTTGAGTCCATCAGGACCCCCATATAGTTACCCAGAATAAATAGAATAGTATATATAAAACCGAATATGCCACCTATCCATCCAAAAAAGATAAAAATCGGTGCTAATAAAATCATTATCCACGGTGATACCCCCTTTATAATATCTCTCATGTTCTTGTTAAAACCCAAACCAACTCCTTACTGTTTGCCAAAGACCTTTAGATATAGGAGTTTTAGATTCAGGTAGCGGTGTTGATGAACTGAGCACAGGTGATTCAACTAGAGAATTTTTATTAGACGAAGAACTATTAGTCAGCACTGTGTCATTATCAGTTTTTACTGCATTCACTACCTTTTTAACAAGAGAAGCTTTTGGAACTTTATCTTGTATTTTTAGTGTTTCAGAGACATTGGTGCCTGCTCCACTTACAGGTTGAGAGGTTTGAGTTGCTATAGAATCAACAGGAATACACTCCGCTGTAATAGAGTCATTACTAAATTTATAACCTGACTTACAACCACATCCTGCATGATAATCTTCATTTGCATAATAACTATTAATACCGTACATCTTCTTACACATTTGATCTTCTACTGTAGCAGTATTTGCAACACACTGGGTTTTATCCCAATTTTGTTGATAACCACTACTACAACCACAATTTGGTCTTCCTGATGAATCAAGAGACCCTAACCAAGTACTATTTTCCCCAAAATTATCTGTACAAATCTGATTATTAGGAACACAGACGCCATTCTTTAGAGTTGCTCCAACTGTAGAACAAATGACTTTATTTTGAGCTGTTTGTTGATACAGAAGTTGAGATTGTAATGATTGCTGTTGTTGCTGTTGTTGTTCTAAAATAGCGTGCTGATTAGCATTTTGAATGATTTGTTGTCTTTGTTGCTCTAAGCTATTAATAACTTTATCTCCAGGATCTTGTGTAAATTGTACCTGTAACGGATTACCTAGTGTACCTAAATCAGAGGCGTGAATAAAATAAACTGGTGTAAACAAAATAACTAGCGCGAGAATAAGTATCTTATAAAAATTTTTCATAATCATAGAGCTTAAGGTTTAAACCAGTAAAGCCTATGCGTAGAGACGTAAAAAACTCACCACATAGGTAGGAACCGAAGTCCCTTGTACCAGTTTCCCAGTACAGCATATCACGCAACCCTATATGATGAGGTCTTTACGCGTGATATGACTAACTTTCACCATGCCAATATTGCTATTGGTTTAGGCTACTTCTTATTAAGTTGTGTCTATATCTTACAACGAATTAAAAGTTGTGCAACTAGGGAATTTCTAGGGTTTTGTGATTATACTCATAATTTACCCCACACTGGTTTTCACTATATATTTAGACAATTAAAAACCCCATGGACTCGCTATACAAGTTCATGATTTGTTGCTTTAAAGTTATGACGACCAAAATCCAAATTCATCCCAGCCGATGACAGTATCTCCAATCATAACTTATATTATCTTACTTTGATTTTTGGTTTCGGATTGAATTAATAATCAATCCTGCTACAAATCCAATAAACGCCCCCAACCAACCACCAGCAATATAACCAATGATGATTAAAATAAATATAAGAAAAATTGTACCTGTTATTTTTTTAAATGAATCTACCTTATTGAAAGTTCGATTCAAATCATTAAGTTCACAGATATACTTATATTGAGCGGAATCTAAAATGTATTTTATTTTTTCATTAAGAAATTTAATATTAAATTCTTCACTAAAAGAATGCTTTTTGTTTTTGTCTTGTTGTTTATTATTAATTAGTGATAAATCAAGGGCGCATTGCATTACATTAAGCTGTAACCCCTTCAAAAGATTCAAACCAGCTTCCCCTCTTTTTTTAAATCCCGTTAATAATTTTTCTAAATCATCTAATGTTACACTTTTATCAAGTATTGCTTCAACAATACCATCGTTACCCTTATTATTCGAAAGAGAAAGAATCTTTTCTCTTACTTTTTGAAATTCCTCAGCTTCTATATTAAGTAAATCCAGTTCTCCCTGCAACAATTTAATCTCCTGTTCACTTTCTTGTACCTGTGTTTTAAATATATCTCTCAAAATTATTGATGCATTCCAAAAACTTTCACTTGTCTCATCAGCAATTTTTTGAATTTTTCTATCCATTTCATCATCTCCAAGGAAGTTAATTTTAATTATCTCAGAGGTTTCCTGTTTGTTTTCTTTATCTGTTGCCATATGAATAATTGTACAACATATACTCTTAAGGCTCAAATGAAAGCTGTGAATGATAACTTGGTGTATTTTTCTGCGGAATTTTCGAGGTCCTCAAATTTCATTTTTCCATTTAATTCCAGACAACCCCTACCCTCCTTTTCTATAATCTGGGTCGCGGACATATGAGATACCCGAACCCTAGAGACCCAAGTCTAGGATAAGGAGGTAAATAGGCTACCCCCCCTACCCCATATTTAATTAGACGCTACGAGCAATAAAACTCTCTTTATGGGTCACTTATAAATACAGACCCAACATAAGTTGGTCGCTTATGTGTAAAAAATATTTAAGTTATGAAAGTAACATCAATTATTAAAGAAGTTATAAATAGTCCTGTATCTAACTGGAGTGGTTCAGAGATAACAAGGAATATGATCGAGGAACAGATTCGAGAACGTTGGGGAGATTCGGAGGTTAAGAATTACGACCCCCTAAGAAATGCCCGTACTTTTTCTGGATGGGTATCGCTTGGATTCCGTCCAAAGCGTGGCGAACGTGCATTAAAAAGTATTACTTATTTAGAGAGCAAGGACGAGAAAGGTAATGTTAAGAAGATCAGAAGAAATTGTAATATCTTTTATTATCGCCAAGTTCAAGAAATTAACCCTAAAGAAAATATATGAATAAAAATCAAATATCTATCTTCTATAAAGAAGGACGTAGGAAGAGTGGGTTTCCAAAGATATCTCGTATTGTCTTATCTAATAAGCTGGTCCAACATGTTTGTAATCTAAAGGTCGGTGACGCTATAAATGTAGAGTACGAGACGGGTCTTATTAGCATTAAGAAAGTAAACGCACATGACTAGTCCAACTCGTAGAGACCCAATTGGTCTGAGTCCAACACCAAAGACTCGTGGCGTGAGTCCATTCAAGAATAACATGGAGGCACTGATTGCCAACTCGAAAAATATAGCAAAAATTAAAGCTAGGATTAAGAAAATGTCCAAGAAAAAACTTGAACGAGAATTAATCGGTCCTCATAAGAAATACTTCGACGAGGATAAGTTAAATGAAATGCAACGAGCTATTCATAGAGCTAAAGTTAAAATCTATTTGGAAACTTGCACTCCGCCGTTAACAGCTCCGTCTAATCAGAGTGTTGATGAATCGGATGAAGAGACATTATCAGCTAACAAAAAAATATGATTGATAAATCCTTAAATACGCTAGATAAGCGTCATCCTGTAAATGATGAAATTCGTAAG
>JBAXRR010000047.1:0-3744 GCA_037131125.1 bacterium | reverse complement strand
TTTAGATAATAAACGATGAAAACTAATTTTGAACAAAGATTATCCCGTCTTAGAGAAATGTTGACCCTTATGATTAACAAGCCTATTTCAAAGTTTGTTAATTCATTATCTGAAATATATAAATTATCTAAGGTAAAATTCCTTGTAATACTTTTAAGTATCCTATTTACTATTTTTGTTGTTACAGTTCTAAACTATAAAATTACTCTTCTTGTAGAAAGTAGAATTATTAATAACAATAATGTTGGCATTCAAGAGGATAGATTAACAAAGAATATTACTGGCAATACTGGAGATCCGATTTTGACTCCACTTGAAGGGTTTAGTGAAACTTATAAAAAGATTATTACAACATTTGAGCCAATATTTGAAAATTTTATTTCAAATACTTCTGATGTAACTGGAAAATCTATTAAAGGAACAAATGGATTCACGTTTAACGTACTTGGATATTCAGATGTTGTTATGAGTTCAGGGGCAAGTATTAGATCCGCCTTATATTATGCTAGTAGGCTTAATCTTCTCATTGTTCCTATTATGACACTTTTGATTGTTATATATGTTTTTAATTCTCTTATTGATTTAGATAACAACAAGTTTTCTCTTATTTCGATTCTTTCAAGGGTAATCTTAACAGTAATACTTTTAATTACTACTCCAGCAATATTGAGTTTAACAATCCAAGGAACTAATCTTCTTACGAAATTTTTCTTACAAGATGGAACATTATTTGAATTTCTTAAAAAGTTCTTTGATGAATTAGTTAAACCACAACAAAATGGCAATACACTTCAGGATCTTCTTCAAAGCTTTTTATCTAGTACATTTTCTCCTTTAGCAGTGTTTCAAGTACTTCCTATTGCTATTCCTCTTATGTTAATTCTTCTCCAAATTATATTCATATCCTTCCAGTTTATTATTAGATACATAAATATGTATTTTTTAGCATGTATCTATCCAATTGCAGTGGTATTTAATATTCATCCCAAAACACAAGGGATTAATATTAACTTCTGGAAAACATGGATCACATTACTAATTCATCAGCCATTTTTCATTCTTGGATATGTAATTATTCAGGATATGCTTTCTTCAATGCTAAAGTCTGGAGTTTCACTTGAACAGATAATACTGTTTGTAGGAATGCTTTTGTTCTTATCCACAATTAATGTAATTGTTGCCAAGATATTTGGAGATGTCTTTACTGCTATAACCAATAACATTGTAGCTGCAGCTGGAACTGCAATGATAAATAAATATACAAATCTAAAATCTAGATTTACCACTAAGAAATTAACTACAAAGAAGACTTCAATTAAAAAGAGTAGTACTAAATAAAGTGATTACTCTAAATAATTAATCTAACTATTAAGTTCAATGGAGAGTAAAAGGATATATAAAATTAGAGTAGGTGAGGGAATATTAAGACAAATGGTATTTACTAATTTAAATATATGTATATTTGTTGCTGTTGCAGTCAATTTGCTATTTCTCTACCTTGTTAAAGATTCGATTACTGAGATAAAAGTAATGGGTGTTTCTGTAATAAGTACATTGATTGTTGTTCTCCTAACATACAAATTTGAAAGGCAGTCGTTAATAAATCTAATTCCTAAAGCATATAAATATTATTTATCTAAGAAATATGATCAATATTAGATTTTATGATAACTACATAATTTATTCTGACAGGATAATAGCGATTTTAGAACTTATTCCAATTGATATCTACCTAGAATCTGAAGCAGAGCAGGGTATATTCTATGAAAATATTCAAAGGACAATTAATCTGATTAGAGACTTTGAAATTCAGTTTTTAATTAAGGTTACTAATATGAAAACAGAAAACTTAAAAGACCATTTTGTGATTCTAAGAAAGTATTCGAAAGATAAAGAAAAAGATACAGAGGAGTTAAGAAATATTCTAGTAGAAAAATATATTAACAATTTAACAAAGGTTTTAAGTGAAAACTTTATTCCAAGAAGATCAGTATATTTTTGTATCAGTGTTCCTCTTGGTATTGGATTTAAGGGAGAAGGGCAAGTAAAGCAAGCTGGAATAGTGCTTGATCAGAAGATTGAAAGGATAAGAGGAATGTTTTCTAAATGCCAAATTGAACTTAACTCGTTGGATAACATACAGATAAAAGAGTTATTAAAAGAATTTTTAAGGAAATAGTTAAATGATATTCTTGCATTCAACAATTAATGTATTTGAATCTCTAGGTATATATTCTTTTTACTACTTATTATATTTTCTTTATTTTCCATTAAGGTTAATCAAGTTGGCTAGTGTTAATCGGGATCTCAGGGAATATATAAAAGTAGAAAGAGTAAAGAAAAATATTTCAGTGGAGAAAGTCTCGACTCTTTCTAAGAAATATATTATGGGTACTTCACTTGAAAAACCAAAAGAGATATTTATAGATGATAACTACATTCGTAACTACTATCTATCTGAATTTCCAAGTATTGTGGAGCCATTATCACTTGAAAGTATTTTAAACCTACCTTTTGAGCATAGTCTTTCAATCTATCTTGTTCCTAATAACAAGTCTGTTATGCTTCGACAAGCAAGAGAGAGAAAATCTGTCCTTGAAAGTTTGCAATTAGAGAAAGAGGAGAAAGGTAAGAGTGCAAAAGCAGAAGTAGATATGGAAATTCAAGATTTAAATAATTTCATTGAAGATCTTGTTTATGAAGTAGAGAAAAGTTTCAGTATGAATGTGGTGGCAAATATTACTTCAAAATCTTTAACAGAATTAAAGGGAAACCATCTGAAATTTGATTCTGAATGTCTAGATTCCGGCTATATTTTTAATACCTCAATATTTAAACAAAAGGAAGTTTTTGTATCTAATTTACCTTTACTAGAAAAGAGTTCCTATGCTAGCCATCTTTTACAAACATCAAATGTAGCAAATTTATTACCACTTACTGGAAATAACCTTATAGATAGTTCAGGAATCTTTTTAGGATTAAGTATGGCAAATAATACTCTAGTTATTTCGGATCTTTTTAAATCTAGGAATGCGAATATAACGATACTGGGGACATCTGGAAGTGGAAAATCTGTTACTGCTAAACTACTAATTAATAGATTTTTTCTACAGAAAGTAAATTCGATAATTATTGATCCAGAGGGTGAATATGTGGGTTTAACAAAGAGCTTGAAAGGGGAAGTAATAGATTTTAGTAAAGATAATGGGATTAATATTTTTCAATTAGATTCCTCCATTGATATAGTTAGCTATATATCTAACCTTAAAACATTTTTAAGTTTTTTTATTGAAGTCGATCATTACCATAGTGCAATTTTAGATGCTTCACTCGTTGAGTTTTGTCAGCAGAATACGAATAAACATAATCTTCAGAACTATATTTCTTTACTTTCCAAAGGCTATTCTAAAGAAATGGCTAAAGATCTTGAAGTACTTCTAACTGGATCTTTAAGGGGTTTATTTACAGGGGAAAGACAAATTAATTTAACAAGTCATATTATATGTTTTGATTTCTCTTCTCTTAATAGCGATGAGAAAAAAACTCCTGCAATGTTTCTTGTTTCCTGCATAATATCTGAACTAATTAAAAAAGCAGATCGAAAAAGAATGATATTCATAGATGAAGCACATAGGTTACTTATTAATGATCTCTCTACAAAATTCTATATTGATTTAGTTAAAACGGCTAGGAAAAGAAACTGTGGGGTTGTAAGTATTACTCAGAACCCTGAAGACTTTAAAG
>JBAXRR010000046.1:0-4280 GCA_037131125.1 bacterium | reverse complement strand
CCTTATGAGATATTTAACATGTCACCAATTCGCAACATGTACCCAACCCATACAACATATGGACTATTTGATTTAACTAATATATAATGTGATAAAATGGTTTTAATTATATTTCAAAATGACATATCAAGATGAAAGTTTTATCACCTAAAGAACAGAAACAAAGATACATGAGAATGGGTATAGCGGAAGCAAGTATTGGTTCAATGATTCTTTTAGGAAACTTAATTGGGCACCAAATAACTAGTACAACAGCTGTTTCTATATTAACGAGCCTTATTTTTGCATCTATTTCAGCATATTTAATTGGGAAGGCATCTTCTATTAAAGTTGACGACACATCAGACCAAAAGACACCTACTGTAACTAGTACAACAGAGCCTGGGAAATAGTAGGGTTACTTAATCTTTTCTAAAATCTTTGTGAAACTTTTCCAATTTAAAAGTTCAAGGCTCTCTGTTTTACTTTCTGTTTCTCCATCATATATTAAGTAAGTAGGTATCCTTATTAAGCTCATCTATTTTGTTTAATGCATAAATTGCCATAATTAATTATATCAGAGCAGAGAGGTATTCATGTTACTTTTGTATTTTATCTCTGTTACATTTTTATCAAGTGAATATCTTTTAGAATAAAATCATGAAAAAAAGTTTAACTATTCTTCTAGCAATATTATCTATTCCAACCATATTAATCCTGCTTGTAATATTTAATTACACTTCAGGTTTAAATCAGCAAGAAGGTAGTGTTGTTAATGTTTTTAAATCAATTAGTAAAATATCCAATTCAGAACCTTGCATCAAGTTCTCAGAAATTCCTTTAAAATATATAATGAAAGTTTTAGATTTTGAAAAATGTGAGGAAATAGTTGCGAAAGATAACAATTTGATATTTGATTCCCAAATGGGAGGAGGGGTATTCTTCCATAATTTAGATAACACCCCTATTTATGGCGAAACAAGAGCATATACAACATATTTCCAGGTGATTGAAATACAAGAGGAATATAAATCAGGTAAACATTAGTTTAAGTTTAATTAAGGGATTGTTGTAGAAATATATGCTTAATTATATCCCTTAACCAGACTCACCGTACTTCCTAAATTACAGTGAATCTGTCTCACCGTAATTGCGATATTTGGGTGATAAGTGCTATTTGTAGGAATTACATTCCTTCAATTCTGCATAATTAGAGGATTACAATCCTTCAATTTGCACTAATTGGAGGATTGTGTTAATATCAAAATATGATAAAAAGATCAATAAACATAGACAGTGAGGTCAAAAAAGGCAAGGTATTGATAATATATGGTTCAAGACAAGTGGGGAAAACTACCTTAATTAAAAATTTTCTTAGTGAAACAAAACTAAAATATAGACTGGTTACTGGAGATGATATTCAAATTGCGACTGAGTTAGCAACTTGTACTGAAACATCTACAAAGAATTTTGTAGATGGGTATGAGCTACTTGTAATAGATGAAGCACAAAGAATCCAAAATATTGGATTGGCTTTGAAACTCATGGTCGATACTTTCCCAGATAAATACTATATAGCAACTGGTTCTTCATCTTTTGATCTTGCATCAAAAACAGCAGAGTCTTTAACTGGAAGAAAAAATGTTATTGAACTTTTCCCTATATCTCAACAAGAACTAGTAAATAAATCTTCTAGATCAGAGCTTACAAGAGATTTAGAATCATATCTGATATATGGATCATTTCCAGAAGTTATTAATCAAAATACATATCAAGAAAAAGAAAAAACAGTAAAACAAATAGCAAATTCATATTTATTGAAAGATATTCTTGCATATGATGGTATAAAGAACTCAGGAGTAATATTAAACATACTGAAATTACTTGCTTTGCAGCTCTGCTCTGAAGTATCTACTGTTGAAATTGCGACTAAGGTAGGATTAGATTACAAAACTGTAATGAAGTACTTAGATTTATTGGAAAAATCATTTGTAATATTCTCTCTTACAGGTTTTTCTAGAAATTTAAGAAGTGAAGTCAACAAGATGAGTAAATACTACTTCTTTGACACAGGTATTAGAAATGCTCTGATTTCAAATTTCAATAAGCTTGAAGACAGGAATGATATTGGCCAACTTTGGGAAAACTTCCTGATGGTCGAGAGAATGAAGAAAAACAACTATATAAATTTCAGCACCAATTACTATTTTTGGAGAACATATGAACAACAGGAGATTGATTTAATTGAGGAAAATAGTGGAAAACTATTTGGATATGAATTCAAATGGAAGGAAAGTAAAACTTCAGCTCCAAGACTTTGGCTCGAAACATATAAAAATGCAGAGTACAAGGAAATAAATAATGAAAATTACCTTGATTTTGTAATCTAATTTCAGAAGTTAAACAAATTTTTCAAACTCTCAAGTATAAGCTCAGTTACCTCTTGTGAAAATTTAAGTGTAATAAACATCTCTGGCACAACGAAAGTCAGTATTGTTTTTACGATTGTCTAGTGTATTATTCAAATCTTTAGACCTATCTCTTCTGCTGCTTTTCGTGCAATTTTGCAATCCAAATTCAAAATTACACGAACTTGAGTATTTAAAATAAAAGATAAATATAGAGAAAAAGAGATTTATAAAACGATTGCAGAGGTAAGATTAGTAAGAAAATCAGGGAGTTTTGGTTTTATAATACGAACTTAAGTTCAATTACAACTTTACATACCTAGTAGAGTTATATACATGTTCTGTTACTTTTCTCCCCTACCTGTGTTATCTAATTAGTACCAATAATTAATATTTTAAACATATCTAATGAGAAAAGTACTTCTAGCAGTTTCAATATTTATGATAACTGCAATTTCTTTAATAGGAGTTTTTAATACTCCAGTTAATGCAGATACTGCACTTCAAAAATGTAGTATTAATCGTGGGAAACCAGCAATTAACTGTATATACCTATTAAACGACGGAAAACTGTATCAAGAGGTTATTCTTAAGAAAGGTATCGTTATTGCATACGGAAAGGTTATGAATTGCAAAACACCTAACTATCCGATTGCTACTAACTGTAGTTATATAAATACTCGTAACAATAAATAATAGAGAAGGATAATAGACCAAAGGGGACTTCAAACGAAGTTCCCTTTTTTTGTTAAAACTTTTTTCAAAAAACGAATATAGTGTATAAAAGTCCAGAAACCAATAAGTTCTCAAAGCTATTGCAATGTAGAGAATATTGTACTATCCTCCTTCCAATAACCTTTATTCCTACTAGTCTCATATTATTTATTTTTTAATTATTCTTATATGAAAAAGATACTAGCCACAGGGCTTGTCTTCTCAATGGCTGCAGTCTCTCTTTTCGGTCTTTTCAATACTGGAGTAAATGCTGCAGGTGGACTAACCCAAACTTGCAGAATGAGCTCAGGAAAAGTAGCAGTAGTAAACTGCATAGGAACTAAGGATAGTGCCACAAGATACAGAGAAGTTGTTATTATAAACGGACAGGTAGCTTACGGATCTTACATAGTATGTAAGACACCTTCTTTCCCAACAGCATTGGATTGTAAATTCATGATTAGCAACGCATACTAATCTCTGAAGTTTAAAGGGGGCTTCCTTAGGAAATCCCCTTTTTTACCCCTTTGCATTTTTCATCTAATTCGTATATCATTCGGTTATATAAATATTCACATATAGTTATTAACTCAACCAACATGTACGAAGATATAGATAAGCAGATAAAGGTAACTTGTGCTTTTGACCATCTTAAAGTCACCCCTATATTTCTTCAAATAGGAGAAAAAGTCATACGAATTAAAGAGACTACAATGAATAACAAGATGTACAGAGGATCTGAAACTATATATTTCATCTCTGCATCAAATGATACAGCCTGTTACTTCTTACGTTATGAAAGTGCCAATCTTAAATGGGTATTAGAAAAGGTTTGGTACAAAATGTAATGGGAAACTTTATTGAAATACCTTCTTACCACAGAAGAATCATGCATATAGATATGAATTCCTTTTTTGCTTCAGTTGAACAACAAGCTAATCCATTTTTAAGGAATAGATCCATTGGTGTAGCAAGTGGACTTGGAGGACATAACGCAATACTTGCAGCATCTTACGAAGCAAAAGCTAAGGGTATAAGGACTGGAACTAGAAATGAAGAAGCTAGAATATTGGATCCAGAGATTATAATAATTCCAATATCTCACAACAAATATTATGACTACTCTGTAAAGATATTAAATATCTTTAGAATGTTCTGTCCTACCGTCGAAGCTTACAG
>JBAXRR010000045.1:0-4490 GCA_037131125.1 bacterium | reverse complement strand
AATAAAGCAGTATAAAAATGAAACAAAGATTACAAGAAAAATACCAAAAAGAAATAGCACCTAAGTTAAAAGAAGAATTTGGAGTTGCAAACTATTACGCTCTTCCAAAGATTGAGAAGATTGTTTTGAACATTGGACTTGGAGAGGCTTTAACTAACTCAAGTGCTATCGAAAAAGCAGTTAATGATTTAACTATAATTGCAGGACAAAGACCAGTTGTAACAAGATCAAAGAAAGCCATTTCTAACTTTAAGATTAAAATTGGAGATAAAATTGGTGCAAAAGTAACATTAAGAAAGTATAAAATGTGGAGTATGTTAGATAGAATGATTAATCTAACTTTACCTAGAGTAAAAGATTTTAGAGGAGTAAGCAGACGAGCTTTTGATGAAAGAGGAAATATGACTATTGGATTTAAAGAGCAGACAGTTTTTCCTGAAATAGATTCAACTAAAATAGACAAATTAAGAGGATTAGAAGTAACTATAGTAGTTAAGAATTCAGATAAAAAGAAGTCAATTAGGCTATTTGAACTATACGGGATGCCTTTTGAAAAGGTTTCTTAATTGTAAAGATAGCATTCATTATTATATAATAGAAATCTATGTCAACAGACGCAAAAGAATACAAAGCAAAACAGTTAAAGATTAAATCTAAATATTCTACTAGAGTATATAACCGATGCGCTATTACTGGTAGAAAAAGAGGATACATTAGACTTTTCGGTCTATCTAGAGTCAAATTTAGAGAGATGGCAAACGCAGGATTACTTCCTGGTGTCAGAAAAGCAAGTTGGTAAATTTATATAATTTAAACTCAATTACGTGGATAAAATAGGAGATTTTTTAACAAGAATTAGAAATGCACAGCAAAGAAGTAGCAAAGAAATTGTTACCGATCATTCAATATTACTTGAAGAAATTGCAAAGGTTCTTAAAGAAACTAAGTTTATTGAAGATTATGATGTTCTTTTAAATAAGGGTGAATCTCATAAGAAACTTTTTGTAAAGATTAAATATGAGGGTGGACAACCTGTCATTAGTGAACTTAAAAGAGTTTCAAAGCCAGGTGTAAGAAGACACATTAAATATACAGATATTAAACCAGTTGTTAATGGTTTCGGAATTATGATTTTATCTACTTCAAAAGGAGTTATGACTGGCGAAAAAGCTAAACATAGCAAACTTGGAGGAGAAATACTTTGTCAAATTTGGTAAACACATGTCAAGAATAGGAAAAAAACCAGTTGTTATCCCAGCTGGGGTAGAAATAAAAACAATAGAAGATAAAGGTGAGTATAAGACCCAGGTTAAAGGACCCAAAGGTACTTTAGTTGTTGATATGATTGGTAACATTACTGCTAAAGTAGATGGAACTAATCTAGTAGTTGAAAGAAAGAATGAAACTACTTCAAGTAAAGCACTTCATGGATTGTACAGAAGTTTAATTCAAAACGCTGTAGTTGGAGTAACAGAAGGATATACAAAACAATTAGAGATTCAAGGTATTGGTTACAAAGCAGAACTTAGTGGAAACACATTAAATTTAAAGGTTGGATATAGTCATCCAATTGTTGTAACAGCACCAGAGGGAATTAAATTTGAAGTAAAAGATGGTGTTTTAATAACAATAACAGGTATAGATAAGCAACTTGTTGGACAAGCTGCTGCAAATATTAGATCAAAAAGAGAACCAGAACCATATAAAGGAAAAGGTATTAGATACAAAGGTGAGGTTGTTAGAAGAAAAGCAGGTAAAGCTGCAGCTAAGACAGCCGCATAATTAAAGTAAATATATAAATGAAAAATAAAAACGACCATAGACTAAAAAGAAAAGTATCAATTAGAAAGAATGTAAGTGGAACAGCACTTAAACCAAGACTTTCTATTTTCAGATCAAACGCTCATATGTTTGCTCAGTTAATAGATGATGAAGCTTCTAAGACTTTAGTTGGTTTATCTGATATTAAATTAAATACTAAAGAAGCTAAGAAATTAGAAACAGCAAGTTTACTTGGAAAAGAGTTTGCTAAGTTAGCAGTGGATAAAAAGATTAGTGAAGTAGTTTTTGACAGAAGTGGATATAAATTTCATGGAAGAATTAAAGCTTTTGCAGATAGTGCAAGAGAAGGTGGTTTAAAGTTTTAATAATAAATATATAAAATGGCTGAAGAAATAAAAAACGAAACAAAATCAGAAGTAAAGGTAAATGCACCAGTTGCAGTTACTCAGGTAAAACAATACACTTCAGCTGCAGTTCCACAAGCTGGTGGCGAAAGAAAGAAGATTGTTCAAAGAAGAGTACAAAGAAATGACAGACCTCAAAGAGAAAGACAAAACAAAGAATTTGAAACTGAGATTATTTCTATCAAAAGAGTAACTAAGGTTACTGGTGGTGGAAAGAAAATGAGAATGAGTGTCTTTGTAGTCATTGGAGATAAGAAAGGTAAAGTTGGACTTGGAATTGGAAAAGGTGCTGATGTTAAATCTGCAGAAGGAAAAGCAATCGACTTTGCAAAAAGAAGAATGATAATGATCAACTTAAAAGGAAATACTATTCCTCATACTGTAACTTTAAAAATGGGTGCAGCTAAGATCTTTATGAAACCAGCAGCTCCAGGAACTGGAGTTATTGCAGGAGGACCAGTAAGAAAGGTTCTTGAAGTAGCAGGTGTTAAAGATGTTTTAACTAAACAAATTGGAACATCAAATCAAGTAATGAATGCTTACTGTACTCTTGAAGCACTTAAATTAATGAAAATATCTAAACCTCAATAATTAATAACATGAAATTACATACTTTACCAAAACTAAAAAATTACAGAAGAAAAGCAAAAATAATTGGTAGAGGAACATCTTCAGGAAAAGGTGGTCATACAGTTGGTAGAGGAATGAATGGTCAATCTTCAAGATCTGGTGGTAACCAAAAGCCTAGACAGGACTTTGAAGGAGGACAGAACCCACTTTCTAAGAGACTTCCAAAATTAAGAGGATTCAAAAGAAATTATGATCCAAATAAGATAGTTGGTATCTCATTAGACACAGTTGCAAAAATAGATAATAAAGAAGTTATTAATAGAGACATTTTAAAGAAACTTGGAATTGTAAACAAAAGTATTACAGGTCTCACAATGATCAAGATGCTTAACTCGAGAGAGTACAAAGGCAAGCATAGTTTTGATGGTATTCTTTTTTCAAAGACAGCCAAAGAGACAGTATTGAAATCTGGTGGAAGTATTAAAGAATAACTAGTTTCTATATTCATAAATTATCTTCAAAGCTCTTGGTAGAAAGAATTATTTCAAAATTTAAAGAGGTATTTAGTTCTAAAGAGATCAGAAAGCGTGTATTATTTACACTTTTCGTGATCGTAGTATTTCGTGTATTAGCTTCTATCCCAATTCCTGGAATTAATGCACAAGCATTTATCCAATACTTTGGAGATAATCCATTTACCAGTATGTTTAGAGCAGTAACTGGTGGAAGTCTTGATAATCCTTCAATCGTTGCTGTTGCATTAGGACCATATATTAGTGCTTCTATTGTTATCCAACTTCTTCAATCTGTAATCAAAAAACTTGATGATCTTTCAAAAGAAGGTCAAAGAGGAAAGATGATATTAAATCAATATACTAGACTGTTAACAGTTCCAATAACTGTTTTACAAGCACTTGCAATATTTGCAACACTTAAAAGTAGACCAGACCTAATAGGAAATCCTTCTCTGCTTCAAATTGTTATGATGATAGTTGCAATTACTGCTGGAACTATGTTCTTAATGTGGTTATCTGAATTAATTGCAGAACATGGAATTGGTAATGGACCTTCTATTATTATCTCTGTAGGTATTTTATCTTCTCTTCCAGGTCTTGTATCTCAAGATTTTAAGAAATTTACAGATAATGGACAAATAAACATTTTTCTAATAGTTATTCTTGCATTTATTGTTGTAGTTGCCCTTATTGTCTTTGTAAATGAAGCGGTTAGGAAACTACCTGTTCAGTATGCAAGTAGGGTAAGAGGAGATAAGACATTCTCTACTCCAGCATCCTTCTTTCCAATTAAAGTTACAACTGCAGGAGTTATGCCAATAATTTTTGCTTCATCGTTATTATTATTTCCTAGAATAATATCTGGGTTAATTACATCCACGATGAATCCAGGAAGGTTTTTATATACTGCTGCAAATTGGTTAGAGCAACGTTTTTACAAACAAGATGCAAATATTATTTGGAGATATGATCTTGTTTTCCTCGTACTTATAGTTGCTTTCACATATTTCTATACTTTTGTTGCATTTAAACCTTCGGATGTTGCAGATAATCTAAAGAAAAGTGGTGGTTTTATCCCAGGAATTCGTCCAGGTGGAGCAACTGCAAAATATATTACTGGAATATTGGCAAGAGTTACATTAGTTGGTGCAATATTTTTAGGAATGATTGCACTATTACCATCACTTCCAACATTACTTAATACTGGAATTACTTAGCT
>JBAXRR010000044.1:0-5100 GCA_037131125.1 bacterium | reverse complement strand
GAACTAAGGTAATAATTGTTATAGCAATTATTGCTATTATTTTCCCTTTTGATGGTTTCTTCTTTTTGCTAGATTCTTCTTCAGCCAATGCTGCTTTTCTTGCTAATTCTTCATTTTCTTTAAGTATTTTTTCAATATTATTATCTTTAGGTATTTCTACTACGACATTTTTCTTAACGCCTTTATTTCTAGTTACAGCTATGTTTGCTTCTTCTTGTATATTAATTTCAGTTGCGAGTGGAGGCAAGTCTTCTTTCTTATGTGTTGGTAATTGTGGTTCTTCCTCTTTCTTTACAGCTACTTTTTCATCAAAACTATGTATTTTTAAATTGGATGAATTGTTCGAAGAATTATGTTCTGTAGGAATATTACTTGTGGGGTTATTTCCATTTAAATATTTGAAATAACTTACCGGTTCGTTATTTTTAGGTTTTTCTGGGTTATCTCCAAATGCATTTGTTTTTATCTCCTCTTTCACCGGTTTTGTTGATGGAGTCGAATCTGGAATTTGAATAAGCGGAGGAAGTTCTGGTCTGGATTTTTCCACTTTTTCTTCTTGTTTTTGTATCTTTTCCCCACCAAATGGGTTAGAAGATGTTTGTTGTGACATAATTTAAGGTATAATCAATATAGATTAATTGATTCTATTTAATATCAGGTAATATAACAAGTGGGAAAGGAGAACGCTAAAACATTATTAACAGCAAGTAAATTGAACTTTGCTTTTGCAGGGAATTTATTACTAAAGCCTTCAACATTTTCTATAACTGAAGGTGAGCATATTGCGCTACTTGGTATTAATGGATCAGGAAAGACAACTCTTTTGAAAATTATTGCTGGGATGTCTAAAGAATACAAAGGAGATATTTTCAGACATGGTACTGTTGAGTATATTCCACAGCTAGATTTAACAATATATAGAACTGAAAAGAAAGTGTATGAATTTATATCCGAAAAATATGAGAAATGGTGGGATGTTCTTCTACTTCTCGAAACAAAAATGAATACTCAAATATCTGAAAGTAGAATTCTTTCTAGCTTAAGTGGAGGTGAAATTGTTAAATTAAATATTGCCATAGGGCTTTGTATATTACCAGATCTGCTTTTACTAGATGAGCCTACGAATCATTTAGATTCGGACTCATTAGAAAAGCTTACTAGAGTTCTTGCGAACTATGAAGGCACTTTTGTGATAGTTTCTCATAATATTGAAGTTTTAAACTTAGTTGCTAGTAAGATTTGGGAGATAGATGACAAAGAGCTGAAAGAGTATGGAGGAAATTATGATCTATTCGTAAGACAAAAGTCAGAATTTATCATCTCTCAAAAGAAAGAATTAACCCTACTTGAGAAGAAGGAAAGAAAACTTAAGGAAAATGTTCAAAAGAGGGTCATAAAAGTACAAGAGACTCAAAAGAAATGGGATCTTAAAAAGAAAGCTCATGATAGGAGTACCTCAAGAATAATCCTAGGTGGCAAAGCAGATAATGCAGGAACTTCACTTGGAATATATCAGAAAGAGTCTAATGATAAACTTAGAGATTTGAAAAGAGGTATTGCAAAAAGGGAAGTTGTTAAAAGAAAATCTATTCATCTTGACCTAGATAGTACAGAGGGTAAAGGAAAGATAATTGCGATATTCAATGGAAAACTTCAATTTGAAAACGAACCTGAATTACTTACTAATATTAACTTTGGGTTAAGAAGAGAAGATAGAGTAGCAATACTAGGAAGAAACGGAAGTGGTAAAACAGTATTTGTAAAAGAACTTGGAAATATCTTATCTGATAAACCAAGTATATTAACAGGAGAAATCACTTTCCCTAATCCAACAGAAATTCTATACATTGATCAAAAGTACAGTATTGTGAACCCTGAACAGACTGCTCTTGAGAATATGTTGGTGTATAACGAAGAAGTAACTTATGAAGAAGCTAGAAGGGCACTTTCAAATCTAGGTTTTCATCATGAATTAGATATTGCTAAGTCAGCTGGAAAATTAAGTGGAGGAGAAACAGCAAGGTTAGCATTCGCTATGGCATCTGTATCTTCAATAGATATTCTAGTGCTAGATGAACCTACTAATAACCTAGATATTCAAACAGTTGAATGGATTACAAGTGCACTTAAGGAATACACTGGTACTATTATTGCCATATCTCATGATAGAAAGTTTCTTGAAAATATTGGAATTACAAACTACTTCGAGATTGAAAACAAAGAATTAAAACTAAGAGAAGATAAGAAAGAACTATAGTAGCTATTCCTTAATCCTAAGATAAAAATATATCCAATTTCATATAGACAAAAAAAAGACCCCTTACCGAAGTAAAGGGTCTTACAAGAATCTATTTTATTTAGTATCTTGCTCCGCCACCGTAGCTAGGTCTGTCACCTCTTGGTTTAAAGTCTCTTCGAGGTCTTTCCTCTCTAGGCTTTGCAACATTAACTACGATTGTTCTACCTTCGAATTCTTTTTGATTCATTGCTTCGATAGCTTTGTTAGCTGCCTCTTCTGAATCGAATTCTACGAATGCGAAACCCTTTGATTTACCGGTAAATTTATCGGTAATTAGGTTTACGCTAACTACTGTACCAAAGGCTGCAAAAGCTGCCTGTAGTGCATCAGCAGTTGTAGTATAACTGAGATTCCCCACATATAATTTTGTGGACATAAGAAAAAAATAAAAAATTAAAATCCGTAATCCTAGGGAACCTTGATGCTGAGAAGTTGAATCCTATCAGAATGGCATTCCTTGCAATTACAGTAATTATTATAGCACACTATTTCTAGAATTAAGCAATATATTAGGAAACTGTCTATTTACTGCTCAAAGTGACTACTTTGACAATATGGACGTGTTTATGTAGTCTAAAAACACTTGCAATCGTATCCAAAGCAAAGTCATAATCTTCATGGGTAGGGAAAGATTCAGTAATATTTTCAGCTTGCGATAATGCATTTGATTTTATATCTCTTTCTTGAAAATTAAGAATAGCTCTACCATTTCTATCTGTTTTGTCAATTACCATTTTCCCTAATATTGCCATGTATAGTGACCTAAAAAAGAATTTGTAGTTTTCATTTGCCTTATCGTAGTAACTTGGAAGTTGTTCAAGGTCAAAGGAAGCAAAATTGAATATTCCAATAGATTGAATTGTTCTACCTTCAATAACTCTATCCCCACCAAATAACGCAACTGGTCTCATTGGTAGCTGATTTGTTGCAAGCTTCAAATGGACTTTTTGAATAACTCTATTTATTCTTGCAACGTCTTTTACTTTATCATCTTCAAAGCTATTGAAACTTGCGGAAAAGATTGGAGAATTACGATTATTAAACATAAGCCCTACAATGTGTGCAAGTCTTTGAGCTTTCATAATAGGAAATCTTCTTGTTAAGTATGATTCAGGTTTAGCTAGTGCTTCTTTATACATATCATATCTTGCTTCATTCAAAGAAGTTTCTGAAGTCGCCATATTATTAAATTACTAAAATTTTAGGTTAGAGATATTAACACTAATAAGTGATATTTTCTATTTTTAGGAATAGTTCTATAGTTTTGGAGCAGTTGTTTCGGTTTGTCCTACATATGCAGCTATATCGTCAGAAGCTCTATCGTTAGGTTTATCGAATTTGAAGAATATGAGCTTTGCAATCTTCATACCAAGAGTTAGTTCAATTTCAAATTCCCCAGCGTTATAGAGTTCAAGAGTTATTATCTGTGGTTCTTCGCCAGCAACTATTAATTGTGCAGACTGATGAATACTGAGCCCAAGTCTTGCAAGAGTGGATTTACCATCTAATATTGCAGATATTTGTTTACTTAATCCAATCTTTTCCAGAGTTTGAGCGAGCAAAAATTCTTTAGGTTTAATTATGTAGCTTTGGGTGGATAAATCTAATTCATCGTACATGCTTTGTTCTGGTGAATCTTTAAGAATTCTAATTCCTTTTTTAGGAAGGAGTAACTTGGAACCTAGTGTGAGTCTATAGTTACCTGGTTGAATCTTTTCTTTTAAAAAGGGTTCAATCTTAATACCCCCATTGGTTATTGCTTCTAGTATTTCACTATCTGTAAGCATATAATTAATATTTGTGAAATAAAGTATTTAACAAATGCCCCAATTTAACTATTGTTAGGAAACTCTATAATTCATACTCGAATTAATGAGAAATTGTTTGATCTTATTGGAATCGGGAGTATCTTTTTGGAAAACAATACTTTGGCTAAAATCAATATCCTCAAAATAACATAATTGTTCTAAGAATAATTTATCATTAAACTGAAGTCCATATATATCTTTACACTTTTCAATAACATCTTTAACTTTAAATTGTTGTAAGATGAAATATAAGTCTACATAATCTTTCCACTTTGACCTTCTACCTAAAGCATAAGCCTTCATTGCCCCGATCGTGATAATATCAACACTGTTAAAAATATCACCTAACTGAATATTTGGCTTTATAGGAAAAGGATAGCTAAAAAAAGTTAAATTTACATTATTATATACAATTGTATATTGTTCTTGATTCTTTACTAGAACACGACTAATTTGGGATGTGTCTAATTTAGAATTAATTTGATTAATATTTAAGTATTTTGAATTAAATAAATCAAAATCAATTGATATTCTATGACCAATTTGCAATGCTAAAGCAGTTCCACCAACCAGATAAAAGTCATCTTTAAATTTTCGAAGTAACGGAAGCATTCCCAATTGTGCTTTGTCTAATACTTCAATGTGCATTATGATTTAAATAAAGACTATAAAAGTTTACGGTTTCTTTGCTTAGATTAACTCTTTTCTTGTTTAATATTTTTTCAAAAACTTCAGCAATGTAGGCATCTCCGTATGTAGATTCTAGAATACTGAAATCTCGCATATTTCCATATTGCATTATCCTTTCAATGATTGATTCATCGCTTAATTGATCAAATTTGGCTTGGTCAGTATCCCAAAACAGTTGTTTATTTTCTAGTAAATATTTTTGTAAATCCTGTTTTTTCCCCATATCAAATTATATCAAATTTGAGAATCTTATTCAGAATTTTAATAATAAATTACATCACTAAGAATCATTTAGTTTATTAC
>JBAXRR010000043.1:0-5895 GCA_037131125.1 bacterium | reverse complement strand
TCCCTATATTTTTTTAATTATTATTAACCAAAATATGGAGAAGAGAAGCGCACCCCATAAATATAGTTATAAAGCGAGAGCAGAACAATGCTTCAGATCCGTATTATTCGCGTCACTTGCAAGCACAGATGGAACATCTGTTTGGAATAGTCCACTTTGGTTAGTAAAAGATGAAGAGTGGAACTTGTACTTTAGGTCCAAGCCAGGAAGAACACATATGAAAAATATAGAGAAGAATAGTAGAGTTGCAGTAGCGATATATGATTCGAAACAAATAGATTCTATTGCTGGTCTTCAAATTTCAGGTAATGCAGAGGTACTCTTAGATCCAAAAGAAATAGACAGCGCAATGAAGTACT
Source organism: bacterium (assembly GCA_037131125.1). Taxonomy (GTDB): domain Bacteria; phylum Patescibacteriota; class Dojkabacteria; family JBAXKR01; genus JBAXKR01. The sequence continues at coordinate 5,536 of JBAXRR010000043.1, read as the reverse complement.
ACCATCCAGATGAATATGATCTTACTAGCAGAATATATACAGATGAAAATGCTGAATATAACCTAGTAAAGATAACTCCAGATCATATATATATTTTCGATCAAGAAGCATTTGGAGATAAAAGAGTAGAAATACCATTAGCAGAGCTTACCAAGTAGTAGAAATCTCCCATAATTACAATTCTTCATATATGTTTCACTACATAGTGTTACATTCACTATAAATATATTTTTAATTACCCCTATGTCCAAAATATTCGAACTAAAAGGTATCACCAAGAAGTACAAGAACGGGTCAACCCAAACTACTGCTGTAGATGATGTCAGCTACTCACTAGACGAAGGTGAAAGCTTAGCAATAGAAGGACCTTCAGGAAGCGGCAAATCCACACTTTTACATATACTTGGAGCTTTAGATAAGCCGACCAAAGGAACAGTTATTATTAGTGGAAAAGATATTACTAACTTCAACGATGCAAAGCTTTCTAAATTTAGAAACCAAACTATTGGATTTGTATTTCAATTTTTTAATCTTCAAGACTACTTAAACGTAGAAGAGAATATTATGATTCCACTTCTTCTTAATGGAAGTAAACCTAAAATTGCACTTAAAAGAGCAAAAGAGTTATTAGAAAGCGTCGGTCTTTCTCATAGACTTGGATATTTTCCTAAACAACTCTCAGGTGGAGAGATGCAAAGAGTAGCAATAGCAAGAAGTCTAGCAAACAATCCTAAGATACTACTTGCAGACGAACCAACTGCTAACCTAGATAAAGAAAGTGCTAAAAAAGTTTTAGACTTGTTTGAAGAAATTCAAAAAAAACATGTAAGTGTGATCATAGTCACACATGATCCAAGCGTCTCCTCAAGATTCAAAAACATACTAAAGATGCGAGATGGGAAAATACAATAAATATTAAAATAATTAAATGAATATAATTCAAGTTCTAAAACTTAGTCTAAAGAAAATAAAGTTTAGTAAAGGTAAATCTCTTTTCGTAATTATTCCAATTGCACTTATGTTTGGAATAATTGTCTTTATTGCAAGTGAGGCATCTAACCTCATAACTGTTGCTCATAACGGAATATTCAGTCCAATACAAAGTCAAAACGAAGTAATTGAGCTTAACAAAACAACCAATCCAAGAGACATAATTAATGGAACATCAACTACCGGATATACAGCAACTGATCTTAATCTAGTTAAATCCGTAGCTAATATTGAAAAGGCAAGTCAAGTAAGTGTTTTACCAATAAGTAATATTAGTTCTAGTGATCTATTTACTGGAAAAACTTTTAATATTTCAAGCCTTGCTGGACTAGATAGTTCTTATGCTGCTTTATATACAAGTCAGCCATTTACATATACTGAAGGTCAACCAATCCCAATAATTCTAAATGCTAATGATTTTAGTGAAGCATTTGTAGATTGGGGTGGGAAGACAACAATAAATGTTGATTTTAGTTCTTCTGCAGATCCTTCAACATTAACAAATTTAAGTCCAATTAAAACTAAGGCAATTACTTACGATAGAAACTCATTAATTGGTCAAACTTTCACAATTAACTTTGGAGGATTGGATAATATTTCAAACGTTAAACAAGTTTCTACAGCAACAGGATATCAGTTTGTACAAAAGACTCAAGCAGATATAGATTCAGAAACTGCCGCAAGAAAAACAGCAATTGAAAAATATTGGGATTATACAAAAATATCAACTCCTATTTCAGTTAAGTTTGTAGTTGCTGGAATATCAGAAGGAACAGATAAAACAAAAGCATATATACCAGCAGACTATGCTCAAAGCCTTATATCTAAATACCTAACAAACGAGACAAGTGCAAGAAATACCGTAGCAATGGCATCTACTGATGAGAATGCTACATTTACAGGTCTAGTTTATGATGGAGTAACTCTTGGGACAGATACAACAAGCACAATATTTGCAAACCTAAGAAATCAGGTTAATAACCAAGTTTCAGGACAGATTGCAAATGTGAACCAACAAATTAATGCACAAAATCAAGCAGTAAGTAGTGCTAATGCTGCAAATAGTGCAGCACAATCTCAAATTATTGCACAATTTGAAAAAGAAAGAGCAGCAGCAAGAGCGGCAAGAGAAGCAGCAGGACAAGGAGGACAGAGAGGTGGTGGAACAATAACTGGGGGAGCAGAACCTTTTGGAGCTGGAAGCGCATCATTACCTGGATTTAGATCTGTTACATCAACTATTTCTCAACTTAATGCTTCTGCTATAAAAGTAAGTTATGATGGCCAAACAGTAAGTTACAATGTTCCCGGACTAATATATAGTAAGGACAGAACTACAGGAACAGTATCTGGTGAAAAGAAAGATTTAACAACAAATATTCCTCTTGTTAGCAACACTATACTTATAAAGCTTTCAAGTATTGATGCAAGAGATCAAGCAGTAAAAGATCTTAATACAAAAGGATATAGATATACAGACTACAGTCAATACAAACAATACAATCAGCTAGAGACATACATTCACTTAATATTAAATATTGCTACAGTTGTATTCATGGCAGTAACAGCATTATTCATATTAATTAATATGGCTAAGTTTGTATCTGAAGGAAAGAAGGAAATAGGAATATATAGAGCAATAGGAGCAACAAAGGGAGATATTAGACTTCTCTTTATACTCCAAACTCTTGCATATATTATCTTATCTCTACTATTTGGAGCATTAGTTGGTACAGCAGTAATATTTGGATTATCTAATCTAATGGTTACATCTGCAAACTACTTAATTAATACTTTAGTGGGAAGTACTGTTGCAATATCTGGAACTATTACTACAGCCAACTTCATTAGATTTGACCTACAAACATTAGGTCTCTACACAGGAGCCATGTTATTAGTAACATTAATTGTATCTCTAATACCATCAGGACAAGCAGCAAAAGTAAGTCCAATAGAGGCTATTAGGAATGCATAGAAAAATGGAATAAAGATTAGAAATAAAAAGACTCCTGGAATTCTCGGAGTCTTTTTGTTACAAGAGAGAATAACTATATGAAAGGATTTTCCTTCATACTAAACAATATCTCTGGAGTCTCTTCATTAATTCTCTTTAGAGGAATATTGTATTTCTTCTGGTAAAGTCCATCGATAGAGCCAAAATATGCTTTAGAATAGTCAAAACCTAATATAGCAGAAACTTCCTTTACTGCTTCTTCAGAAGGACCTTCAACTTCTATGTATGGATAAAGAAATGGCCACTCATCTATAGTTACTTCAACATCTCCAATAGTCCATAGCTCTCTTTTGCTCTCCTGGTAAGCCTTTTTCACACATCCTAGAGTACTAAGAAGTTCACAAGCATTTTCAAAATTATCTATATTCACTTGTATCTCTTTTTGTTCATCTATTCTTCCGTCTATCTTTACGATCTTAAGTGCAAGAGTAGTTTTCCCATATTCCTTTCTAACTCTTACCCACCCACCCTCTATCTCATGACCAGATGGAAAATTAAAATTTTGTCTTTTTTGGATGAATTCGTCGTATTCTTTATGAGCACCAACACTTAATAGTTTTGCTCTTACTTCATCTTTGTTAACCTCGAGAAAGGTAGCTTCGTATTCTGTCTTCATAGAATATTTATATTATTTATTTACGAGATTATATCTAAAATTAGATTTAGAATCATTAATTTGTCTTAGATTGCGATTCTTTAAAGGTTTTTTCTGAATTTTCTTCCTCAAACTTGTACATAGGATGCTTTCCCTTCATACTGAAATGCTCTATTAATGGAAATGCAAAAACAATAGCTAAGATAATACAAAAAGTACTTTGAGTTAGTCCTAATAGAACAAGTATTATTACGATAATATATATCTGAACGTAGTTAGTACTCATTGGATACTTAGTATTTTTTCCACAATTTGAACATTTGAAAAGATGAAATCCAAAAAGATCGTTGGAATGTTTTGCAATAATATCCTTACTACAATAGTCACACTTAACATACTTAACAGGTATCTCTTGCTTAACTTCAGGTTGAACAGTTACGTTATCCATTAAGTAGAAGTATTAAATTAATTACTTTTCAGTATATTGATATATACTTAGCAATTCAAATATATTAAATGCAATTTTGTTGGGGTATAATCTAGGAATGAAAACAATCCTATTTGCAACTACAAACAAAAACAAAGTTGCTAGAATCAAAAATTTCATGAAGGGAGAAGATGTTAAAATACTTTCACTTGAAGATTTAGATTACAAAATAGAGGAGCCCGAAGAGAAGGGGAATACTCCAGTTGAAATCGCTAAGAATAAAGCTAGATATTATTATGACAATCTTAAAGAAAAATATATAGTTATGTCTCAAGATGAGACAATTCAATTTTTCAATATTCCTGAACTTTCAAAGCCAATATTAAGTATTAAAAAGCCAGTGATATATAAATATGGGGAGTTTAGTGATCAAAAAGCTATAGAGCTGTATTCAGATTTAGCAAAAAAACATAAAGGTAAAATCGATATGCAGTTTAATTATGGATTTGCAATTTGCGATGGAAATAAGCTAATAGGTAAAAAGGCGACTTTAAAGTGCACGTTGGTTTCGGAAATATGTAACAAAATACTTCCTGGGTACTTTTTAGCTTCAATAATAAAGCTAGATATGAATGGAAAGCAAAAGTACTATATTGAAATGTCAGACAAGGAATTAATTTCTGCCGACAAAGATCTATTTCGTGCAGTTAAGTTACTATTAGATGAAATAGGATAACTTGAGTTACAAAGAGAGTATCATCAAAATAATTTATATATACAAATATGGAAACTGCAATACAAGTAAATGAAATGGCTGAGAACGAATATGCAGGAGAAGTTCCACCATCTAACCCTGATCGCCTTATTAATTGGATAATTAAAAGACAAGGAGAGATATCTAGTTTTAGTATATTCGAACAGGTTGACGCTAGGTTACCAAGCCTTACCTCAATGTCAGATTTACTAGACGGATATATTAGCCATCTAGAATCAATTAAGTCAGAATCAGTGATAGTAGAAATACCAATACCAGATGAGTCATATCACACCACTCCAGAAGATTATCGAAGTGCTTATGTTGCTTCTGGATTTACTAAACCAGATAATTTTGTTTTTAATAATAATGATCGTGAAAAAGCACAAGCAAGATTATTGAAAGTAAACTATCAATCAACAAAGCTCTACAACGGTAGTACTTATAATAATGACGGGAGAAGGCATAGTTCGAATAACGTAATAGCTAGTTTTGAAAAAGGAAGTGATGAAGAGATAGCAATCCTATTCGAAAGTAAATACAAAGAGGAATATAAGGAAAGAATACTTGAGATAAATTCAAAAATAAATAAATTATCAAATGGTAGCTGGATTCAACGACTGGCAAATCAAGGAAGAATAAGATCGGAAAAATTAAATTTAGAAGTCGAATCTAGGAAATTGGAAAGAGGAGAAAAGCTAAGTAATGAGTTCAATAGGAAATATCATGGATATAATATAATTGATATTTCTACAG
>JBAXRR010000042.1:0-6235 GCA_037131125.1 bacterium | reverse complement strand
GATTATGAAATATCTATAGATACAGTAAAAGGGCTTGGGGATTCTGTTGAAATTGAATATATAGGGAAGCACTATAACGTCAAGCCAGATAGGATAACCAAAGAGATGATTGACTTCTTAAAAGAGATAAATGTTGGTAAGATTACTAGAAACTTTGTGGGTTATCCATTTAGGTTACTTTTCCCAAAAGAAGTCGAATATATTGTCCAATAATACAAACCTCGTTCTTCTGCTTATTAAGCACATAATAACCCGGATTTCCATTGAATGACGCATATATGAAGGGGTATAATGACAAAACTTACTCATTTTCATATTTTATTTTAGTATTATTATCATGGCAAATTTTGCAAGCCCCACAGAATTAAGAAATGGTACAGTCTTCAACTTAGAAGGCAAAACATACACTGTTTTAAAATATGAACATAATAAACGAGGAAGAGGTCATGCTACTGTGAAAGTTAAGGTTAAAGATATTGTTAATGGTACAACTACGGAGAAAACGTTCACTTCAGGAGATAATTTAGAAATAGCAGATATTGCTAGAAAAAATGCGCAGTTCCTATACAAAGATGATTCTAAACTCTATTTCATGGATTCATTAGATTTCTCTCAATTCTCTTTTGATCTCAAAGATTCAGAGTGGGAAGCTAATTTTTTGCTTGAGTCAACTGAAGTTCAAGTCTTATGGTTAGATGAAAAGCCTGTTAATTTCGAATTAGCAAGTAATGTTGATCTATTTGTAACAGAGACTGAAATGGCAACAGCAGGAGATACTGCAACAGGTGCAATGAAAGAAGCTACTACAGAAACTGGATTTAAAATTCAAGTTCCATTATTTATAAAGACCGGAGATAAGGTAAAGATAAGTACTGAGGACGGTCACTATATTACTAAAGCATAATTATGAAACAAGATTTTTGGGGAGTACTAAACAGTTTTTTAATAAACAACCAGAATAGTAATTGGGATGCGATATTTAAAGCTCTCATGATTTTTTTATTAGCTTTCTGGCTTGCTATTTGTTTATGGGTCTTCATTGACGCAAGAAGTAGATATAGCAAGTTAATTGTTGCCATTCTTATTACTATGTTTGTATTAGTCTTTAGTATTCCTGCATTAATTATCTACGTAATATTAAGACCAGAGCATACGAGAGAAGAGATTTCATTAATTGCAAATGCTACTGGAACTTCAAGACAATCTTTACCTATTGAATTAGATGAATCCTTACTAGAAGGTGGAAATTCATTCACCATGCATTTTGCATTGAATTTTACTCCAGGTGTTAATGGGGAGAAACCTATGATAAATTTTGCAGTTGAAAATATGGATGGACTTCCTGTTGGTGAAAATAATTTGAATCAGAAAAAATTAACATCAGAAGTTGAAGTTATTAACGAAGAGAGTAAAGAAGTTGAACCATTAGCACAAGAAGAAAAAATCGTAGAAAATGAAGAGTTAAAAGAAATGGAACAATTACCCGTTGAAAAATCTGAACTCAAAAAAGATGAAAATATAAATGTTTCTCAAAAGAAGGACAATATTTTTAAAAAACTTGTTAGCTTACCAAAAAAGGTTATTAATAAAGTTAAAGGGATAAGAATAAAGATCAAGAAACCTGAAATTAAAGTATTCAGTAATGTAAAAACCAAGTTAGCTGGGGTAAAAACAAAGATTTTTCCTCTAAAAGCAGTTACTCCAACTGAAGTTATACTCCCTGATCAAAATACGCAGGCAACCTCAGAAAAGCTTGCAAAGTCGAAGAAAAAAAAGAAGAATAGAAACAGAAGACACTAAATCACAAGTATTCTCAAAAATGTTAATAAAACAAACAAGATTGTTAAAAAACAATATGCCTGTGCTACTTATAAATCTTCCAGATTCCTATGGTGTTAGCATAAATGTTTTTATTAAAGCTGGTTCAAGAAATGATCCTAAAGGAAAAGAGGGCTTGTCTCACTTTATTGAACACATGCTTTTTAAAGGAACAAAAACTTACCCAGATTCAATATCTCTTGCAAGTGCTATTGAAAGGATAGGAGGAGATACAAATGCACACACTAGTTTTGAAAATACAGGATACTATATTAAACTTCCAAGTGAGAATCTTAAAGAAGGAGTTAAGATACTCTCAGATACACTTAGAAACTCGCTTCTTGATGCAAGTGAGATGGAGAAGGAGAGAAATGTAATTATTGAAGAGATAAAGATGTATAACGATGACCCACAGTCAGACTTGTTCGATAACACCTTTCTTCCAACTTTATATAAAGATACTTCTCTTAGAGTATCTCCAACTGGGTTTATAGATAGTGTTAAAAGCATTCAAAGAGAAGATTTGGTTAATTTTATACACAAAAACTACATAAGTAACCAAATGTTAATAGTTTTAAGTGGAAAATTAGATATTGATAGTGCTATTGACCTACTTAATGAAGAATTTGGATGGGTAAAAGAGGACAAATCTACACAAGTAGATAATATAACTGAATCTTTTGTCATGCCATCTGAAAAGATTATGAAAGAGAAAAAACTAGAGCAATCCCACATTCTTATTGGTGGATTAGGATATAGCTATGATGACATAAGGAAATATCCATATTATGTTGGGAATACACTTCTAGGTGTTGGATTTACAAGTAAACTATTTATTGAACTTAGAGAAAAAAGAGGTATGTCTTACTACCAAGGGGCTTCAATGACTGCTTTAAGCGGAACAGGATACTACAATATCTTAGCAGGAGTTAGTAAGGGGAGAGAGGATGAAGCAATAGATGTAATAAACTCCTCAGTGGAAGAAATAAAAAGTGGAAAATTTAATGAGGATGATTTGAGTAGAGTAAAGACAATGATAGAAAGCTCAATGAAGAAAGACCTTGAATCTATTGATGATTTCGCTGGATTCTTTGGGTACGAGTTCCTTAAAACTGGGAAAATCAAAACTATTGAAGAATTTGTTAATATATACAAGAATATTACTAAAGAAGATGTTATTAAAGTATTTAATGACATTTGTAAGGAAAGTAATAAACTTATTTGTGTTGTAAAATAAATGTTGGAAATAGTTAGATCTACATATTTCATTTTCTCACTTGCTTTGATTGGCTGCTTTTATTTGATTTGGGCTAGAGGGAAGCGTAAAGAAACCTTAGAACTATATAAAGATTTTGATAAATTGGCTTTATTCATTTTCATCTTTTTAATTGTTTCTAGGCTATTTAATTTAATCGCTTATTACGGTGCTTATCAGGATAGTATTTGGAACATTTCTCCGGTAACTAGATATGAAGATTTAGAAACTGGGAATCAGTCATATTTTCTTTTTCATGATTTCCCTTGGCTTTTATTAAGATTCTGGGATTTGGGATATTTCCTATTTGCATCTGTACTTGCTCCATGGATATATTCACTGATAATGTCTAAGTTTAAATTTGGGAAGGTTTTTGATTCCGAATTTTTACTTTCTATAAAAATAACCATAGTCTTAGTGTTTGTATTCCTTGCATACAAGCTTCTAAACAATAATATTAACGATTTGAATGTTCTGAATATATTTTCTTTGTTAATTATGTTTGGGGTAACGTTCTTTCTTGCTTTTACAAAGAAAGAATCTCCCAAACTCACATTCAGGTTAAGTTTTGTTTATATGTTGGCTTTAATGGCACTTGAGCTTAATCTTATTCCATCACTTAATCTTAATTTAACAATTGCATTTGCTTTGGTATGGTTGATATGGGGCTTCTTCTTGTTATTGAAATATACAGCAGAACTTCAAATAACTAGAAAGGATAGAGCTAAGTCAGATATTGACCTTGTGAAAGAAAGGGCTCAGATTATAAGGAGATATGGAGTAAAGGAATCTAAAGGATATAACCTGTCATACAAATCAGCAAATAAAATGGATTCAAGTAAAATACAACTGGATGAAAGTATAGGTGAGAAAATAAGAAAAATATTTAAAACAACACCTACTAATGGTAACTCAAATTGATCATACTCTCTCAGGACAAAGACTCGACCAATATCTAAAAAATCTTTTCCCAAATCTAAGTAGGGCACATATACAAAAAATAATTAAAGGCAAGTCTGTACTGATTGGTGATAAACCACAAAACTCCTCATATAACTTAAGGGGGGGGGATATACTTACCTATGACGAGAAATCCTTTCTATCAAATGAATCAAGTAGTGGAGAGATAGATATAATAGCTGAAGATATTCATCTAGATAAAATATATGAAGATGATAATTTACTAGTAATTAATAAGCCCCAAGGCTTGGTTGTTCACCCAGGTGCAGGGAATCTTACTGGTACGGTTGTAAATGCCTTGGCTAACATGTTTAAGGGTGCTTTTTTGAATAATTCTCGTTTTGGGCTAATACATAGAATAGATAAGGATACCTCTGGATTATTAATGATTGCAAAAAACGAGAATGCTCTGAACTACTATTCTTCACTTTTTGAAAAAAGAGAGATAAGAAAAACATATCTTTGTGTTGTAAATGCTGGTATAAAAAAAATATTAGATAAAGAAGGAAAACTAAAAGTAGAAGGATATATCAAAAGAAGTTCACATGATAGAAAGAAAATGCAATTTCAAGTTGTTAACGATCCTAATGGTAGGTATTCGTTAACTGAATTTGAACTTCTCAAATCTAATAGTAAGCATGCTCTCTTGGCAGCACATCCAGTGACAGGAAGAACTCATCAAATAAGGATTCACCTTAAATCCCTAGGTTACCCAATAATTGGAGACAATATATATACAGGTGAAAAATATTCACGACTTATGCTTCATGCAACTAAAATTGAACTAAAACTTATGAATGGTGATAATATAGTTCTTGTATCTGAGCCCCCAGAAGAGTTTAATTCTATCTTTTTTGAATAGATGAACTTTACTAATCCGTTTCTAAAAATAAAGCGCATTACTAGTAAGAAAAGCAGTGTATCTAGAATAAAATCTGAAAAAGAGATTGCAAAACCTAAAGTAGCTTTTCTTTCAAAGTTTGCTAGGGTAGTAATTTCTCTTGGGATAATTGCTATTGTTTTGTGCTTCATATACTTATCTATTCCCAATATCCTTGCAATAAATAGTTTTGAACCAAAGACTTTTGATAAGAATACTTCAGAGTCTACAATTCGAAAAGTTAATATCCTCTTAATAGTGAAAGATGAGGTAAATGGGTATGAAAAACTAAAAACATTAGATCTTGTAAGTTATGATGAATCTTCAAAAGTTATTAATATCAAAGCGATAAATACTAAAACGATCGTTGGAGACTCTTCTCTTGGAAAGAATGTTAGTATTGAGAATAGTTATCAGTTAAATCTTCTAAAAGGAGGGAGCGATTTTGATAATCTAAAATTTTTCGAAAACCTTCTTGCAGTGAAGTTAGACTACTATTTGATTGTTCCAATGGACTATTTTAAAGATAGTTTGAAACTTATGGGTGGAATTTTGTTTGCAAATGACTATACTTCAGATAAATTTCCGAAAGGAAACGTAATGTTAACAGGAGATAATATTTCAACTTTCTGGAATTCTACATATGCAAATGATGGACAGTCTCTAGTAGAGCAAAATAAATTCCTCCAGACATATTTTTCAAAATTGGGATCTTTTGAATCATTCTTAAATTACAGTAGGCTATCTGAAGTTTCAAAAATGTATCTTGATACTAATATGTCTCTTTCTTTTTATACGGATTTATTTAGAAATGCGATTTTTAATGCAAATAAAATTAATTTTGGATTTTCTCCAACTCAACTCTTTTTGAATACTAAAGATGGAAAATATTGGAATATAGACAAATTTGATGAATATATTAAGAACGAGTTTTCAGATACTAAAATTCAAAGAGAGCAAGCTAGAGTTGAGGTTCAAAACGCTTCTGGAACATCTGGGCTTGCTACAAAAGTTGCAAGATTTGTTTCAAATTCTGGAGCAGAGGTAAGTAGGGTTGGAAACTTTGGAATTGAGGTCCCGAAAACCACTGTGTACGTTAAGGATCAAAATAAATTTGCAGAAACTGTCAATTTCTTAGAGAATTTACTTACGAATGCAGAATTCCGTTTTGAAAGCCCAGAAAAACTTTCAACCGCGGATATCTTAATAATTGTTAAGGAATTTTGATTTGGTTGATTCTTTCGTCACTGCCATTAAATTGATATCTCTTATTAAAGTTCCAGGACTTCCAGATTTAACCCCATATTTTCTCTCATGTGTAC
>JBAXRR010000041.1:0-7132 GCA_037131125.1 bacterium | reverse complement strand
GAAATGCTTAATATATTATCACTCACCAATTCGTAAGATGTACCCAACCAACACATAATAATTAGGAAATCCTGAGATTTATGCTATAATATCTTTATCTTAATACTTCGACCTCCTTATGTATTTGTAATTATTCAAAATTACTGAGGTTTTAGTATAGTAGGTAATTTTAATAATTAATGTTTTTCAATGTATAAGTCAAGTTATGCAACACGCACTGCCAATAATTCTGGTCGCTTTTCACGTTTTGGAAATAGCAGAAGACCAGGTGGTTTTAGCGGAGGTAGCAGAAATGGTGGAGGCAGAAGAAATTCGAAATCATTACCGGAGTCAGTATTAAGAGATTTCATCAGTAAATCAGCAGATTTTAAAGCAGAAGCTAAAGTTGAGGTCTTTGTACCTAACAATAAATTTTCAGACTTTGGAATTTTACCTAAAATGCTACAAAATATTGTGGCACGTGGTTACACTGCTCCAACTCCAATACAAGATCAAGTAATACCTCTCGTAATGAAAGGTAAAGATGTTGTTGGTGTCGCTAATACCGGTACTGGTAAAAGTGGAGCATTCTTAATCCCTCTAATAGATAAACTTGTAAAAAGTCCTAATAGTAGAGCATTAATTATTGTTCCTACTCGTGAGCTTGCTCAACAAATATTTGACGAAAGTAAGATATTTGGAAGAGGTACAGGTCTTTATGGACTTATTTGTGTCGGTGGTATGAGTATATTCCAACAGATGAAAGGTTTATCTTACTCACATAATATAGTAATTGGAACTCCAGGAAGACTTAAAGATCTTTTTGAAAGAAAGAATCTAGATCTTTCTCAGTACCAAACCATTGTGTTAGATGAAGTAGATAGAATGTTAGATATGGGATTTATTACTGACATTGAATACCTTTTAAGTAAATTACCTCCAGTTAGACAATCACTTTTCTTTTCAGCAACCCTTACTCCCCAAGTGGAGAGGATTATGTATAGATTTGTAAAAGATTATGTAAAAATTTCAGTAAAAACTGCTGAGACTAGAGGTAACGTTGAACAAGATATTATTGAAGTTAGTTCTCCAATTGAGAAATTAGAAAAACTTAAAGAACTTATTCAAGGTATTGAACTCAAAAGAGCTATTGTTTTTGTGAGAACTAAGATGGGAGCTGAGAAATTGGATAGATTACTATTCCAACAAGGCCTTCCAGTTGTTTCCATTCATGGAGACAAGAGACAATCTCAAAGAACAAAAGCTATTAGAGATTTCAAAGATGGAAAAGTTAAAGTTCTAATTGCAACTGATGTTGTAGCTAGAGGATTAGATATATCTGATGTAACTCATGTTATTAACTATGACCTTCCTGAAGATCTAACTGACTATATCCATAGAATTGGAAGAACAGGTAGAGTAGACAAGAAAGGAATAGCTTTAACATTCGTAGAAAAGTTCTATAGAAACGGACTTTCTAGATAGTATCTATCTAGAAAAGATTCAGGATAATACAACGTATTAATACTTCCCACTTGGATTTATATTTTAAGTTATTTGCCCCTTATTATTTTGTGTTGCCTAGTATTTTCTTAGCAATATCTGTCTTACTTCCTCTTAGAGCAATATCTCTTTGAGTCTTTGTGAGATATTTCTTTCTAAGTCTGAGTTTAGATGGAGTTACTTCAAGTAATTCATCCGCATTAATAAATGTTAATGCAAAGTCTAAAGTTAACTCTATTGGTGTAGTAAGTGGTACGTCTATTTCAATATGTGAAATTCTAACTCCAGTCTTGTGTCTTTCCTTACATGGATTAACGTCCATATCAATATCATACCTGTTGATACCTATTATCATTCCTTCATATATTTCATCTTGTCCTTTAATGAATAGTGCACCTCTTTCTTGAACCATTTCAAGAGCATAATCAAATGCTTTACCAGATTCAGATGAAACAAGAACTCCCTTTCTAGATTCTGCAATTTCATGTCTTTTAGCAACATATCCATCAAAGAAGTTATTAATAACTGCAGTTCCTTTTGTTTGGGTAAGTAGAGCACCTCTTAAACCTAATAGCTCTCTTGTAGTTATTTTGTAACTAAATCTAACCATATGGTTATCTTCCATATCCATTGCTATCATTTCAGCTTCTCTACCTGCAAGTTCATTAGTAATAGCTCCAATATATTCATCTGGAACATCTATGTATAGGATTTCTTGAGGTTCCATTACTTTTCCATCTTCAATTTTGTAGATAACTTCTGGTTTACTAATTTGGAATTCATATCCTTCTCTTCTAATTTTCTCAATTAGGATACCCAAGTGAAGTTCTCCTCTTCCACTAACAATAAATTCAGATTCTCCAATAACATCAAGCTTCATAGCAACATTAGTTAACATTTCCTTTTGAAGTCTTTCTAATATCTGTCTTGATGTTACATATTTACCTTCTCTTCCAGCAAATGGAGAAGTATTAGGTTCAAATTTTATCTTTAAACTTGGTTCTGTAATCTTAATATCTGGAAGTCTTTCTTTAATGGATATATCACAAATTGTTGAACCTACTCTTGCATCTTTGAATCCAGATAGGGAGATAATATCTCCGCATACAGCTTCTTCAATGGGTTCTTTTTTAAGTCCGTTACTTGTAAATAGTTTTGTAATTCTGCTTTGAACAGTTTTTGTATCACTTTCAATCATTGAAACAGCTTGCCCAAGTTTTGGTGTTCCTTGAATAACTTTACCAATAACAAGATTTCCAAGATGAGCATCATAATCCAAGTTTGAAACTTGCATTTGAAAAGGCTTATCTGTGTTGTCTTTAGGTGCTGGAAAGAAACTAATAATCTCATCTAGTAATGGTTTAATGTCTGCTTCAGGAAATACTTTGTCTCCAGCTTCGTTAATGGTGAATTCTGGCATATCTTTAAAGACTTTTCCTTCTCTACTTACAGCGTAAAGAACTGGAAAGTCTAATTGATGATCTTCTGTTACTAAATCTAAAAATAGATCGTGAATTTTACCTAGTGTCTTATCTACATCTGCAAATCTTTTATCGATTTTATTAATAACGACAATGATCTTAAGTCCCAATGAAAGGGCATTTTTAAGAACAAATTTAGTTTGAGGCATTGTTCCCTCTTGTGCATCTACTAACAGAATTGCTCCTTCTGCCATATTAAGTACTCGTTCTACCTCTCCTCCAAAGTCTGCATGTCCTGGAGTATCTATGATGTTAATTTTATGGTCTTTATAGAAGACTGAAGTGTTCTTTGCAAGTATTGTGATACCTCTTTCTCTTTCTAAATCGTTACTATCCATGATGGTAGTTTGATTCATTTCTTGCTCATTAGATCTGAATGTTGAGGTTTGTTTTAAGAATGCATCAACAAGAGTAGTTTTCCCATGGTCAACATGAGCAATAATCGCGATATTCCTTATTTTTGGTGTACTGATAGCCATACGTATTTTTAAGAGGTATAAAGAAAATTATATCATGAAAACACCCCAATTAGATAGTAAAAGCAGGCGATATTCGTAGGATAACTAATCTATTTGTATATTTATTAACATACCAAGTTAGAAGTGCTAATCTATGTTAATTTAATTCTTTTTTTTACTTTTATGTTCCAAAGCTCATCAAGTAGGGTACCTTTATTGACACATTTCAAGGCATTTAGAGGAATTAAGGTACTAATTGGTGTAACACTCCTTGCACTTTTTCTAATAATCGCTTTCTTTGGAATAAGCTATATATCTGAAAAAGATATAACAGTAAAGAATTTAATAGTAACCAATGTCACAGATAGTAGTGCTACAGTGACTTTCCTTACTACTGAGCTAAGTAATCCAGATGTAGTAATAAGTCTGGATGACAATTTTAACGTGTTTAATCAACTTGGAAAGAAGTCATTTATCGACGATAGAGATACTTCAAATAGATATACTCACCATATAACTCTTACTGGTCTTAATAGTAATTCAAAGTACTATTTCAGAGTTTCAACTGGTCTTAAAAATGTAAATATTACATATCCTGCTTTAGAAACTGGTCCTGTTTTGGATTCTGTTGTAGTACCTAGTCCAACATATGCACTTCTTCCCGACTATGTATCAACAGATAGTTTAGTATATTTAAATATAAATGACGGAGTAGCACAAACACTATCTACTGTACTAAATTCAAATAATGCTTTCACTTTAGATAAGAGTAATATTCGTAAACTTGATCTAACAACACTTGCTGATGTTAAGAATGGTGATGCATTAAATTTCAAAGTTATAAACAATGATGCTCAGTATCTCTTTAGTGGAACTGTTGGAAATGATCAGCCAGTTCCTGTAATTCTTTCAAAGAAAGATGCCGTATTAGGTATAGTTACAGAACAATACTCATGCGGGGTAGCGGGATCAAGATGTGGAAGAGGAGGAACTTGCACTCCAAACGGATGTGTAGGAGAGACACCATTGACTTCATCAGCAGCAACAGCAGCTCCACAGTATTCTTTATGTGGGCAAATAGGAGGATCATGTGGAAGGAATGGGCATTGTGAGGCAGGAGGATGTGTAGGAGAGACACCTTTAGTATCTTCAGCGGCAGCAACGGTAACTCCTACTTATGCATGTGGTAAATTAGGATCTTCATGTGGTAACGGAGGAACCTGTACTCCAGGTGGATGTCAGGGTGAGAAAAAAGTTGATACAAAACCAGCAACTGACTTATCATCCACTTGTGGAGGATTAGGAACTAAATGTGGATATGGTGGAACTGGATTATGTACCCCATCTGGATGCCAAGGTGAGAATAAACCTGCAGTTGTTCAGTGTACAGGAGGTAAACAGTGTAATGGAAAGAATGTTCAAACATGTGTTTCAGGACAGTGGCAAAATACTGATTCTTGCGATGGAACTACTCAAAAGTGTTCAAATGGGTCTTGTGTTGCAATTAATCCAACTACAGGACAAACAAATGAACCAAGTTTAAATACAGGATCAGAAAGTGGAAAAACTGCTAATCAACCAAAAACTTCAGAAAGTCCAACGGATTGTTCTAAAATACTTAATGAAACTGTAAAGCAAGCATGTTTAAATGCACAGAGTAAGGCTGATTCAAAGTCAAAAACTACAGATGTAAGTCAACCAAGTTACTCGGATTGTATTGATATAATAAATCCTACAGAAAAGTGGAAGTGTATGAACAGCATCACCACGGTCACGACAGTTCCTGATGCAAATGTATGTGAGTCAAGCGGGGACTTTTGTAATGGTACTGTTCTCGTGAACTGTAAAACAAAATCTACGGTTGGGAGTTCTAATAGTTGTGCTTCAAAAGGGCAAAAATGTTGTGTTAATAAAGCAGGTTATGCAGATACATGCGGAGCTACTTGTCCAAATGATAGAAACTCGACTGGTGGTGATACTCCTACTACAAAAGATGAAAACTCAACTGGTGGTAATACTCCTACTTCTTCAGGAGGAGATATTTGCGGATCATTTGCTGTTCCACTTAATGAGGCATTATATCGAGGGTGTTGTTCAGGAAATCCAAATAGCACATCTTGTAAACCTAAAGTAGGGACTGCTCTTGGAGTATATAACCAATACGATCCAAAGATTATGAAAGAATATGGACTGGGTGGTTTCAGTTGTGGATTAACAGCTGTTGCAAGTAGTTTAGCAGAACTTGGTAAGGCTGATTTCTATAAAACTATGGAAGGCTTTGGAAAGGTTAAAGATCAAATTGGATATGATCCAAATGCTGGAATTGACTACTATAGTCTTCTTAATGTTTCAAAAGATTTATGTGGAAAACTTGGATGTAGTGTTGGTACAAAAGACTGCCAAGATGGAAAAGATTTTTTAAGTGGAATAAAAGAAGATTTAGGTAAGGGAAGACAGGTATTTACCTTAATTGCATTTAGAGATGATGGTACCGGTACAATTCCAGTAGATTCCACAGGTGGAGCTGGAGATAAGAATCATTATCTTAGAGCAACAGGTTATGACGCAGCAACTGACTCATTCATCCTTGCTGAAACACAAATGCCTGGAGTAAATGGAAGGCAAACTGAGGTTAAGGTTTCTTCTGCACAGTTTCTAAAAAGTGTCCATAAAATGGGAGGAACGAATTATTGGACTGAGGTTATAGCACCAGATAAATCTATAGATGAGGAATTAGCAGCTAAAAAGAAAAATTATGATATTGGGTTAAGAAAAACAGATACTACAACAACCTCTGAAATTATGTTGAATAAGAGTTTAGTATCTAATGCTTATGCAGCTTCGACTACATCAGGTGGCGTTACAACTTATCAGCTAGATTCAACTGGTGTATATAAGGTTAATTCAATTCCTGGCTATAATGTGTACACCAGAGAATTAAAAATATTAGATCAAAGTGATTTAAAGCTTAAATTCTTTAATGATTTAAATGGAAATGGTGTGAGAGATGATAATGAACAATATATTTCAGATCCAATCCAAGTTAATCTTGAGAAGGTTTCTGAAGTAAAGAAACTAGATCTTAAAGCAGGATGGAATCTTATAAATATGAATATGGTAAGTAACAATATTAAGACTGCAAGTGATTTATTAATCGAAATTGCAAGACAAGGTGGATATGCAACTCACGTAAGTACATATAGAAATGGTAAGTGGGTGATGTATAGTCAAAGAGCAGGTGTTCCATTTGGTCAAGACTATAATCTTGTTCCAACAGAGGGGTACTTTGTAAGAGTATACAAAGCAGTAACTTTATCTATTCAAGGTACATATGTACAAAATAATACTCCTGTATATATTGGAAATGGGTGGAATTTGGTAGGATTTAGAACTGATGGAACAAAGAAAGCATCTACACTTATAGATAATATTAATAAGACTGAGGGAGTTAGTATAGATACAGTTACTAAGTATGAAGACGGAAGATATGGAAACCTTATTAAGAATGAAGGAACTTTATACGGACAGGATTTTGTAATAGATAATGACAAGGGATACTTCATAAGAGCAACTAAAGGTGGAAAGGCTGTGAGTAGTTATTAGTATAGCTAAATTTTGTATTTGTGAATTAAGTATTTTATTTCGCACTTAGTAAGCAATAAGTAAATGTTGGTGTACAAAGAATAAAAATTAATTTATGATGGTTATATC
>JBAXRR010000040.1:0-7671 GCA_037131125.1 bacterium | reverse complement strand
GACAAAGAGTAAAAATCAACCGATTGACTTGAATAATATCCCTACTCAAAGAATTAAAGGATCAGAAAATCTAGTCTGGTATCACGGATTTATCATTGATACCACTCCTAAAGATAGCAGAAGTTTTATTCAGAAATTGAAAGATAATCAGAGTGAAATACTTAAGATAGCATTAATAATTTTAGGTATTATTGTCTTTGCGTGGTTATATAACCTAATAACTGCACAGCAAAGATATGATAACTGTTACAGTAAAAACCTTTTTTATGATTTGTGCTGTGAAAGTGATTGTAAAGGTGAAAGTGCGGGCTATTACTGGGTAAAGAATATTTGTGAAAAGCAAGATTGTTATAAAGTAACACCAACATGTTCGTATGATAAGTCTTCAAGTTTTGCAAATGGTTGTAATTATTACTTGAAAGACATTTATCAAAGTTTCCAACAATAATTTAGCCAGTTTCGATTATTGCATTGGAAGTTAGTTTATTTACTCATTACTTGTTGAATACTTAACCAAATTAATTTGCATAGGCTTAGAGTCTTCATCGTTTTTGACACTAAATACCTTATCAAAAACTGAGTACTTTTCTTTTTGACTTCTTTCTAACCACCATTGAGCTACTTTAACATCTCTTTTATTTATTATTTTGTCTGCTATAACGCTTTCCGCAATACAGTCTAAATAATTTTCAGCTTCTTCCAATAAAATACGAACATCATCGTACTTTTCGCGATATTCAAGTATCGAAGTATACGGAATCTTACATGTTTGGCATGCTTTTTTAATGGAAGTACCGTTTTTAATATATGGAATAATGCTTTGTACTAATGACATTATTTCTGAAATACTTCTATCTACTCCTTGTGCCATGTATAAGTATTGAAAAATTATATGATTCTTACTTCAACTTTACTGCCACTTTCCTTCTAACTCAAGTTTGAAAAAACTCAAAAATATTAATTAATCTTTAAAAGCCTTGTCCAGCATATTAAATGAGAAGTTGCGCTAGAACGAATATGGCCTGACAATTAATTAATATATTTAAAATTATTTCAATGAAAATTAGTGAAATAAATATCGACCTTGTTAAACCCAAAGATGGACTTATAGGATTTGCAAGTCTGGTAATAGATGAAAGTATATATTTAGGTAGTATTGGTGTAATGAAAAGGCTTGATGCTGAATCCTATCGGTTAGTCTTTCCCACAAAGAAAATTGGTAATAGAAACTTTAATTTCTTTTTTCCTATAAACAATGAAGCTGGTCGGCTTCTTGAATCAGCTGTTTCAGAAAAATTAATTGAAATTATTAACTCAAATGAAAAAAATAATCAGTTGCTTTAAATTCAATTTCTTTTTAAAGAAGTCTACTTTGGTCTTTCTATGGACAGTACTTCTCTATCTGTTTCTCATGTTTTCCCGTCTTCTATTTAATTTGTTAATGAAAAGTCTTCAATGGAAACTCAGTGTTTAGAAAGTATAGATAACAATATCTTGAAATTAGCAAAACATCTTTCAAGTAGATCTTTATCAGGTATTTATAAGTCTAATAGAAAAAGAACGTCTATCAGTATGATCGGCAATTATCCTTTACTTAATTATATTCTTCACTTTTTGAATAATCACTATCCAAAGCATCATTGGAGTAAGTCTCAAATGCTTAGAGCAATTCATATAGCAGGATTTTATAAAGACGAAGGATTAAAACACGCATATATACCAAGTGAATGGAAAAAGTACCTGATGAAATAAAAAACGAGGTTAATGAAATAGATATTCAGTTCTGGGCTGATATTGCTTTTGCCCAGTTTAAAAGAACATTAAATTTTAGACCCGAAGAAGATTTAAATGAAAAAGTCAAAACCTCCACCAACAAAAAAAGCTCTTAACCAAGAATCAAGAGCTCTCTTTATAATACAATCCTTATTTATTAATTTTTTGATATGTTAAATATTAACATAGATGATTTCGATGTGAAAATTTACCTTAGACAGGATAGGTACATGCTTGCCCAAGCTGAAGTATCAATTGGTTGTCTGAAAATATCTGGATTTAGAGTTATGA
Organism: bacterium; assembly: GCA_037131125.1. Classification (GTDB taxonomy): domain Bacteria; phylum Patescibacteriota; class Dojkabacteria; family JBAXKR01; genus JBAXKR01. The sequence continues at coordinate 5,607 of JBAXRR010000040.1, read as the reverse complement.
AAAATAAACCTCAATATGGCGAAGATAGTGTTTTTGTGGTTGAGCCAAGAGTAAAATTAGGAGAGAAGAATTACAAAAGTATATTTTTTCTAGATGATCGTGAGCAGTGGGGTGTTCTTCAGAATAAGATAAAGAATGCTTATTATGAGGAAATAAAAAACCCACCATTAAATTTAAATGAGGTTGGTGTTATTGATCCCAAAGATATACCAATCTAGTATTAATAAGATTATATTAACCATATAAGAAGTAAATACTATTATTAGTATATTCATATAATTAATATATATTAATATAATAAATTAGTAATACAAATATGAAATATTTCCTTTATTGCAGAAAGTCTCAAGAGAGTGAAGATAGACAGTCACTTTCTCTACCAGCACAAGTTACAGAGATGTCTGAATATGCTAGAAACAATAGTCTTAATATTGTTCATGTATATATTGAGTCTAAATCTGCAAGGTTTCCAAATAAGAGATTACTCTTTAGTGAAATGATCGGAAAGATTCAAAACGGAGAAGCAGATGCTATTCTTTGTTATCACACCAATAGGCTCAGTAGAAATCCAGAAGAAGCCGGTAAAATAATGCAAATGATTAGCGATGGAATTATAAAGGAAATACGGACGGCAAATGAAACAATAAGCTGGGAGAATGCAAATGATATTCTTTTAGGAGTGCAGTTTGGGACTAACTCTCAATTCTCTAAAGACTTAAGTCGTGTAACAAAGCGGGGAACGAGAGAGAAGATTCGAAGAGGAGAGTGGCCAACTTTAGCTCCTTTGTTTTATATAAATTATGAAGACAAAGGTGTTAAAAATATCAAGCCTGATCCAAGTAATAGCCAAGTTTATTCTAATTGGATTGATAAAGTAATATATCAAAAGCTAAATATTCCAGAAGCCGTAAGCTTACTCAATGAGTTGGGTGTAAGATCTAGAAAAGGAAAAATGCTAGCAAATTCGACTGTACATGAGGTATTAAGGAATCCGATCTATTGTGGGATGATAAAGTACAAGGATTATGAAGTAACTAAAGGAACTTTTCCTGCCTTGATAAGTGAAGAAAAATGGAATGAGTTGCAAATAGTGTTGAATGATAGAACTAAGCCTAATAAATCCAAATGGAATCACAAGTATAAAAGAATTATGAGATGTGGTAAATGTGGTCTCATGGTAACAGGCTATACAAAGGTCAAAAAAAGTGGGAAGGCATACACCTACTATTCATGTACTAAACGCAATGGAGATTGTGGAAATCCACCTATAACTGAAGATAAACTGGAAAAGCAGGTATTAGATAACCTAAGTAAAATAGAGCTAAATAGAACGATTATAGATTCCTTAAAAACACTTATAATTGAAAAGCTAGATAAAGAAAGCAGTTTTGAAGTGCAAAAAAGAAAAAGTATCGAAAGTAGCATACTAATGAATTCAAATAAATTAGATAGACTTCTTCATATGAGAATGGATAATGAATTGACAATTGATGAGTATGCTAGTGAAAAGAAAAAAATCTTAGAGGAAAATGTGAAGTTGGAAGAATCAAGGAGTGCAGTTGTTTATAACAGGACAAGTCTACGAAATCAGTTGGAACTATTTTTCGAGAGTTGTTTAGAAATAGGAAAACTATTTACTAATGGGACTATAGAAGAAAAGAGAGCCATAATCTATGAAGTTACTGAAAGTATTTCTCTTGAAGATGAAAAATTACGTTGGAACTTTAAAAAGCCTTACCAGTCTTTGATAATGATAAAAAATTCACCTAATCAGGAAGAATGGGGTAGCTGACCGGACTTGAACCGGCAACCTCTGCTTTCACAGAGCAGCGCTCTAACCATTGAGCTACAGCCACCACATGTAATCATTATAATATACCCTTAAGGGATTAATCAAAAACTAATGTGAAAATTGGGATTTATTAATACGTGCCCGAGAGGATTCGAACCTCTGACCTACTGCTTAGAAGGCAGTTGCTCTATCCAGCTGAGCTACGGGCACATTTTGCACACTCTTCAGTTAATATATATCAGCTTAAGAGCTAATACTGGCGGGACCGGCCAGGGTCGAACTGGTAACCTCTCGCGTGACAGGCGAGTGCTCTAACCAATTGAGCTACGATCCCATCTAATATATCTAGATGCAATTTTAACAGTATTGAGTAGTATTGTTCAATAGAAAGTGGATAGTTTTGCCTATTTGCTGTAATCGATATGATATGAGGTATAGTTTCTAATTGCGATGTTTGCAAAATTCAATCCTGGAAATTTCATTGCTAAATCTCTTTGTAGTGTTAAAGGATCTGAATAAGTCATAATTCTTATAGCTAATTTTTCTGATCTAAGAAATCTTTCGTGAGGTTCAAGTAGAGGTATTTCGCTAGAATCGAAAATTGAAAAAATAACATTAGTTAATGGAAAAAATTTATCAAATTCTTTTCTTAAATCTTCATCTCTTCCAATTACTCCATTTCTTGTAACTAGTGAAAAATCCTTAGGTAATATTGTATCTATTATTGCTTCCCACCCTCTACTTGGATTTATCCTAATAAAAAGCACATCAGGGTAGTAAATGCTGGCAGCAATTCTCCTGGTTTTTTGTTCGGGTAAAAAAGCCTCAGTCAAAAAGAATTTTCTAATATATATATTGGGGTTGTGTTAAACATATGCCGGGAAGAAGATTTGAACTTCCACAGGATTGCTCCCGCTACCACCTCAAGGTAGTGCGTCTACCAATTTCGCCATCCCGGCTTATTTATGTTCTATTTTAACCCTTTATACCCATCTCTTTCAATCTCTTTGAGTATATCATCTCCGCCAACTTTTACCTTAATACCTTTATTTATTACAATAACCTTATCTGGCTTTACATATTCAAACACTCTATTGTAATGGGTTATTAGTAGAATACTCATCTTAGGGTTATCTTCCTTTATACTCATAATTCCCTCAAAAACAGCCTTTAGAGCATCTATATCTAGTCCTGAATCTGTTTCATCTAGTATGACAAGCTTTGGATTAAGGATAGCCATTTGAAGGATCTCTGCCTTCTTCTTTTCTCCACCTGAAAATCCTTCGTTAATGTTTCTTTCTAGAAACTTCTCATCCATTTTAAGTAGTTTCATCTTTTCTCTTACAAGCTCTCTGAACCTGAATACATTAAGTTTAGTGTCATTTCTTCCGTTATATGCCATCCTAAGAAAGTTTATGAAATCTACACCTGGTATTTCTATTGGATACTGAAATGCTAAGAATATTCCAAGTTTTGCTCTTTCAGTTACAGATAAGTCTTTAAGATTTGTTCCATTAAAAAGTATTTCACCAGAATCTATTTTAATATCTGGATTTCCCATAATAGATTCAGCTAAGCTACTTTTACCAGATCCATTTGGACCCATTAAAGTAACTATTTCTCCATCCAATATCTCGAATGAAAAATCTGAGATAATTTTTTGACCTTGTATTGAAAGGTTAAGATCTTTAACACTTAACATACTTAGTTATTTAACTTCTGGATAAAGTTGTTTGTCATTTTCATCCATCACAGTTATTGCAAATACAGGACAACTCATTGCTGCAGCTAGAACTGTGTCTAGATCATCGAATTCTGTGTGTTCGATTACGTATGCAATATTCTTGTTATCTAGAGCAAATGTTTCAGGTGCAATTGCTATACAACTTGCAGCTCCTATGCAAGTTAAACTATCTATTTTAACTTTTACATTCTTTCCATCTTTAGTCTTTATTACTTTAAATGCATCAGGTGCCATAATATATTATTAATAATGTTAAATACTAATATGCATACTTCTTTTCAGGACTTTGTTTGTTTGTAATATCTGTAGGTCCACTTGAACTTGGACTTGGAGATGATTCTTCGGTCTTCTTCTTTTTAACTTCTTCAAGATGTTTCTTTCTTCTTCTAATAAGGACAGTTATAACCAAGAACAATGAAACAATGATGAATATAAAAGTACTAAAGTCAGTTATTCTATCACTGCCGGTACGAGATATTGTAATAATTGCAAAGAATCCTACAAGTAAATATTCTGCGATAATTACTTGAAGTTTACTAAATCCTAAGTCTAGAAGTCTATGTTGTAAATGAGTTTTATCACTAATGGAGAGAAGTTTAATAGGATTTATTTGTAGATGAGTATTTATTCTTCCAATTAATACCCATACCATATCTATTAATGGTACTAGTAGTACTAAAACAGAAGATACAGATTTTGCTGATCCTATTATTGCTATTACAGCAATTAAGTATCCATATATATGTGATCCAACTGTTCCATTAAATGCTTTTCCAGGAAGGAAGTTGAATGGCAAGAATCCAAGTAGTGAAGCAAGTAGAATTACTGAAAGAACAGCAACTAAAACATTTCCCGATGCTAAACTAATAATTCCAACAGTAGCAGTAATAATTATACATACACCTGTTTGTAATCCATCTAATGCATCTATCCAGGCAATAGCGTTAATGACTATCATGATCCAAGCAATGGTAAAAAGATCAGAAGGTAAACTTATGAAGTAATTTACATCTCCTATACTAAATAGATTTATTTGGCTAACTGCCATGTTAATTTCAGAGAAAAGTCCAGATGCACCAACTGCAATAATATGATTGCCAGAGACAACAACTAATAAAGCTGCTATGAAATGTCCAAGTAATTGTATCTTTCCACTTAAGTCATATTTATCGTCTAAGACACCTATTACAAATAGAACAAGAACACCTAAAAGTATTCCAATTAAACTTGGAGAAAGTGGGACAAAACAAATTAAGGTAATTACAAATGCTGTAATTACAGCAAGTCCACCAGACTTTGGAACAATTCTGTCATGTAAAACTTTATGCATACTTTTATCTGCTGGATTTCTAAGGGATGCAGGAAGATCAATAAGTCCAAACTTCATTGCAAGAAATCCCATTACCGGACTTAGTAGGGCAGATAAGATTAAGGCAAATAGGAACATTGGTAACAAGTTTGTATATGTAGCCTGAAATGTTTCAAGATTTATCATGCTTTCGAATATTAAACTATACTAAGGGAAATAATTTGCAAAATTGCTACGAGAATTAAAATATTTGAGATGTTCATAATTATCATAATTGCTGTAGTTAATCTTCTTTGTACTAAGTATGCACTTCTAATAAATGTAAGAAGAATTACTATATTTGTAATCGGAACTATTATATATGCAAGTAAATATTGCTTAGATAGAATTATCCAAGACGAATCTATTTGTGAGAATAGAAGTGGTATTTGTTCTGGAAGGGATCCATAATATCTAATTACATCGAATGCAATAAATACAGCTGTAAAAATTGAAAATATAAGGATAATCCAAAAACTTACAGTTCTATTAATAGGTACAAACTTAATACTTTCCTCAGCATTTTCAACCTTTCTTTTGAATCTATAGAATCTTTCAAATCTTGAGCTAGGTATTGCCATTGCTAATTGTTCTTCTTCGTTTTTGTTTGTTTCGTTAATTTTCACTTTGCTCATTATATAATGTTATCTACTCAGGGTAAAATCAAATGTGTTGGTTGGGTACATCTTACGAATTGGTGAGTGAATATATATTAAGCATTTC
>JBAXRR010000039.1:0-8286 GCA_037131125.1 bacterium | reverse complement strand
GGAGTATTAAAAAACAGATTAGAAAATATTGATAAGTTAAACGAGATGAAAGATGAGACAAAGAATGGGAAATTAATAACTTCAAAAAGTAGCTATGATAATAATAATTAGCTTACATAAAAGATTTCAAATTATATTTTTGAAAGAACTTAAAAATGAGTAATAATACAAAAATTCCATTTATAATAGATTGCCAAGTGTTTCAATCAAATACTTTCTTTAGAGGTATGGGAAGATATAGCAAATTACTACTTTCAAACTTATTTTCAGACAAAGACTTCTCACAAAAATATTCTGTATATCTATTAATCAATAGCAAGTTAAATACAGATTCTGAGAGATTTAAAGAACTTTATGAAGTATGCCCCAATGCCCAAAAAATCAGCTATAATCCACCCCAGTTTGGTTGTAAAAACATTAATGAGAATCTTCCTGTTATTAAGAAGTATTTAACTTCAATATTAAAACAGTCAAATATCAATTTAGAAAACAGTTTCTTTCTAATTCTTTCTAATTTTGAAGCTGATAAGTCTCTTTCAGTTTTTCCTGATCTTAAAATTAATAAGCTAATCCTTTTATACGATATTATTCCACATATATTCTCAAAGACTTACTTAATAGGTAATGACGAAGCAACTGAGTGCTATTATTCAAGATATGGAAACATATTTGAAGCAGACAGAATTTTTTCTATCTCTGAAACTACAAAAGATGATTTAACAAATTTCCTTGGAATTTCTATAGATAAAATTACAAATATTAATGGGGCCTTAATCTCACAAGTTAATAAAAAAACAACAAAACTAAGTAATTCAAATCTTGAAGAAAACAATAAGATAATTCTTTGCCCAAGTGGTGATGATCTAAGAAAAAATAACGAAAATTTAATAAGAGCATTTTGTGAATTTGATAAAAAAGTTGATGGTAGTAAATATGAACTACTTATTACCTCAAAGTTTTCTGAAGATTCAAAAAATAAATTACTTGAGCTAGCCTCTCAACTTAACCAAAATGCAAAAATTACTTTTACCGGTAATATTAGTGATAATGAGCTCAATGAGTTATACAAGAGAAGTGAGTTTGTGATTTTTATACCTCTCTATGAGGGACTAGGTTTACCAATCTTAGAAGCAGTTAGCTATAACAAGAAAATAATTGCCTCTAATATACTTGTATTCAAAGAGATTTCTCGTACTGCCTTTTCCTACTGTAATCAAACTGATGTTAGTTCCATTACGAATTCAATGATAGAAGTAGCACATGATTCTAAAATTTCTATTAGTGAGGCGAAGGAGTATGAGGAAATAAACAAAAAGTATACATGGGAAAATTCCGTAAAAAGTGTTACACAGGTTTTGAAAACTATGACTAAAGATAAGACTTTAAGCATCATTCCTGAGAAAAAGCTTAAAGTTGCCTTATTTGGACCTGATCTCTTTGGTTACTCAGCAATCTCAAAATATATTGAAGAGATCTACCCTTCACTTCTTGAAAAAGCTGACATCGATTATTACTTTAATTCAGGAGCTTCTCATAAAAAAAACAGAGAAAGCTACATACCTTATTTTGCTAATTACTTCAATATAGATGATTTTTCATCTGAAAAATATCGTGAATATGATTTAGTCATATATAACATGGGTAACAGTGAATATCACACAGAGATTTATAAAAAGGCGATGCTTTATCCTGGAATTGTAATTATTCATGACATTTCAATACAAAACTTTTTTCAATTCGCAAAGGATAATTTTTTCTTAAAAGAATCTAGATATCAGTTAGAAAAAGTAATTGATCCAGACTACTTCATTAAATCGCTAATTAATTCATCACTTGGTATAGTTGTTCATTCAAAATTTGCTCTTGATGCTTCTGCAGAAAGGCTTATGTTTGATATTCCAATCACAAAGATCAATCTTCCAGCAACTTTTACCTTAGTTGATAAAAGCGAGAATAAGAAAATTCATTTAGGTTTAGGTGGAATCATGGATAGAGTAAAAGGACTCTTCTATTTTATAGATTTAGCAAAAGAACTAAATATCAGGTATCCAGGTAAATTAAAGTTTAGTGTATTTGGATATGACTTAATAAATAATAAAGAAAAGTGCAAAGAGTTAATACAAGGAGAAGATATTGATTTAGAATTTAAGATAGACTTATCTGACTATGAATATGATAGACAATTAAAAGAGTTAGATTTAATGCTCTGTTATAGAATTAAGTACTCAGGCGAAACATCAAAAACTCTATTAGATGCTGCAAAAAACGGTGTAGCTTCAATTGTTAGAGATATAGGATGGTTTTCAGAATTACCAAATGACATGTCTGTTAAAACAAATAATTATGAAGAAATACTAAAATCAACAATTAAACTTATAGACTCGCCTGATAGCATTAAAAAACTTGGTGAGTGTGCTAAAAAGTTTACAAATGAAGAGTGTACTCCTATTAAATATGTTGAGACTCTTTTTGAATTTAGTAATAAATGTAAAACAAATAAAGAAAACCCTAATTTATTGATTAAACAACAGTATAATAGTACTGATATTTTAACTGTTGACAAGCTAAATGAGATTTATGGAAAGTTTTATAAAGATTAAGACATTTTCAGTTACCGTTCAAAATAACTTCTCCTAATTGCTATATTGAGTCAATTACGAATTTTGAGATATTGTCCCATTTATACTTATTTATATATGCATTTCTGTTTACTCTTAATCCTCTTTTATTACTCATAAATTCAAGAATAATACCTTTTAGCATCTCTGGTGAGGTCATTTTATATTTAAAGACCAAGTCTTTTACATCTTCAAATATTGGTTCATCACTTACAAGTATGGGAACACTTGTTTTAAGAGCATTTCTAACTGCCCCACTTGCTGAATCAGTTGTATTTTGATAAGGAAAAACTATTAAGTCACTTAGGGATAAAAGCTTATAAATCTCTGATTGATCCAAGAAATTATCTATAAGTAGCACATCCTCTTGTAAATGATATTTTTCTATAAGCATTTTACATTCATTCCAATAGCTTTTTGAAGTTTCTAGGTTATTATGGAAACCTGAGACTAGCATTAACTTAATATCATTATTACCTTCTGATTTTAACATTCCAACTGCCTCAATTAACAAATCATGCCCTTTATGAGGATATAGAAATCCATGGGTTGAAATAACAAATTTACCCTTCAAACCCATTTTATCTCTAATAGTGTTAATTTCTTCTTCTTTAAGTTCTGAGAAGAATTTTATACCATGTTCAATTCTTACTAATGTCTGTTCATTATAGTATCCATTAAGATTCTCACGATCTTTTTCATTATGATAAAAAACTCTGTGCAAAATATCTTTTGAGTTTTTTACAGTTTTTTCATCGAATCTATTAAGTTTGAGCCAATTTTTAAACTCATCTGTAGCATGGAATACAATAGAAATTTTTATTCCTTTTGAATAAAGCTTATCAAAAAGCTTATACATCGATCTTATACTAATATATGCAGGATTATATTGGACAAGTAAAGAATCAATATTATTTGCCATAATAACCTCATATGCTTCATCAAATTGTTTATCTGTTACATTAATATTATCCCAACAGCGAACAACATTTGGTTCATCTTTAAAAATAGGACAACTTGTAGTGTTAGCTAATACTATTGTTTGTATAGATTCATCTTTGATTGATTCAACAAAATCTTTAGAGTAATTGAAAATCCCACATTTTATATTCCAGGTCGTTAAAACGCCAATCTTTTTAATTGGCTTTAAGCTCATAAAATCACTATTAAAAAGTTCAACTGTATGATCCCAACTACTAAACTTGATTACTTCTTTATAAGCATTCTGAATTCTAGATTGTAAGTTTTCTGAGTTTGTTTCTATGTCTTTTTTAAGTTGAATAAATTTATCTTTAAGGTCGTCTATATCTGCAACAGCCCATTCAGATTCAGGATTAGCTGGGTTTGTTTTTGTTTTTTCAAGTTTAAATTTTACTAGTAAAGAGTTTTCTTCATTACAAAAATCCATTTGACCTCCCCAGCCAGTAGTAATTACTGGTAGTTTTCTTATCATTGATTCTGCAAGTGGAATGTTATACCCTTCTGCTCTACTTGCTGAAACATATGCCTGAGAATTGGAAAAAAGCTCTTCCATTTGACTTTTTGATAGGTCAGATTCTACCACTTCAATTTTAGGTGAGTTTTCTGATGTAAACTTCGTAACTGTATCTTTAATTACATTTCGCTCGTTCCAATAAGTTTTTATTAATAATTTTACATTATCACTTTTCGTAAAAGCTTTTGTGTAAGCCATAATCATTTCTTCTATTCCTTTTCTCGCAAGACCACTTGAAATATGAAGAAACGTAATTTCATCTGGATGTTCGAATATATTGTACGTAGGACAATCAGTATCAATACCATTTAAAATATTCTTAACTGGAATACTAATACCTGAATCAACTAAAGCCTTTTTTACATGTTCGGAAATTACAAATATAATATCAAGATTTTCGTTAAATTTATTAATAATGCTCAAAGGTACCCTTGATTCTTCCCAAGCAAAGTAAACGGCTTTATATCTACCTACGTAATTTTCTGTCTTTATAGGCCATAGATTTCGAATTTCAAGTTCAGATGCTTTTAGAACAACTGTCTTATTAAACAGATACTTTTGATAATCATTCAAATATGAAAGCTTTGTGCTATCCAGTTCAAATTTATCATTTGATTCATCAAGTTCTAATAGAACATCATACCTTCCCGTTTTGTCTAAACTTTCTGCAAGTTCTCTGTTTATTTTTGCAAGACTATATATACCTGTAATATGTCCCTTAATGGTAATCTGAGGAATTCTACAATCTTTACATAGTATTTTAACGAAATTGAGAAGTTTTCTTTCTACAATTTCCTTAGTAAGAAATGATATTTTTGTATTTCCAAGAGTTGGAAGATATATTCCATTATATACAGGTAAAACTCTAGCTTTTATTTCGAGACTTACATTATCAAAGAAAATATAATTTGAATATTCAGAAATAGCTTTTATTGTACTTAAACTACTATTATCTTTAATATTCACACACCTAACCACTATATTCTTTGATAAATTTTTCTGAAGAAAATCTGATAAAGAAGTATCTAGTTTATCAGTAAAAATAATTATTAAATCTTTGGAGTACTTAGATAATGAGGTAGATTCAATAATCTCAAATTCAATTCCATCACTTTTTAACAGTCCCATAGTACTATTAAGTTCACTAGTAACAAATGGATCCTTAGGATTTTTGTTTATTAGTATAATCTTACTCATTTATTCATATCCTTTTTTAGCATATATATTTGTTCACTTAATTCAGCTATTTCTTCTCTCATATCATTAATTGAATATATTTGGGAAAGCCCGTCTGGGTCAATTCTGCCAACAATTTTTATGCCTAATCTTTTTAAAGGAAAATAAAACAACATTAAGATTCTTTTAGCTACTCTTTTTAATGTTTTTTTGATCATAAAGCCAAGTTTAAAATTTGAATTATCAATTGATTTAATAAAGTCCTTATTAGATTTTGGAATTACTGCTCCCGGATATTTCATAGTTGAATTATTCATATCAACATTATATTTACTTATTTCTTGAAGAAAATCGTTTTTTGAAAGCATTATCCCTCCAAATAAAAGTTAATTGTTTCTTCCATTGTTGGTTTTTCAAACATTTCTCCATTTTTTATACAAACAGCTCTGTTGCAGAACTCTTTAATGCTTGCCATGCTATGAGAAACAAATATCAAGGTTTTACCTGACATTCTTAATTTCTCGAACTCTTTTCTAGACTTTTCTTGAAACTTAACGTCTCCTACTGAAAGTATTTCATCAAGAATATAAACATCTCCCTCAGCCTGAATAGCAATTGAGAAAGCTAATCTAACTAGCATTCCACTTGAGAAATTTTTAATTGGTGTATCTAAAAAGTCCCTTACTTCTGCAAAATCTACTATGCTATCAAATTTTCTCTTTATTTCATCTCTGGTCATTCCTAATATTGTTCCATTTAAAAAGACATTCTCTCTAGCGGTCAAATCTGGGTTAAAACCAACTCCTAGTTCAAGAAAAGGAACTACTTTTCCCCTAGTTAATACTTTTCCACCATCTGGAGAATAAATACCAGCGATTATCTTTAAGGTAGTTGATTTACCTGAGCCATTTGAGCCAATAATACCTACAGATTCTCCTTTGTTTATAGTAAGATTTATGTTTTTCAATGCATGAAATTCTGTCTGATAATTTCTTTTGAAAGCAGACATAGGATCAAGAAAAAACGACTTTAAACTATTATTTTGAGATTCATGATTAATTTTAAAAAACTTATTTATGTTTTTTAATTCAACGACTACCCCTTCTTTTAAATTGTTTTTTCCCATAGATTTAATCAATTAATTATTACCCTGTTATATTATAAAACATGTGGTGTTTACTAGCAAAAACATACTATATCCAACTCTAGGATTGTCCATTAATTCTTCAGTTCTAAATTCTTTTTAACTATAGAACATAATAAATCTTTTCTGTTTAATCCAGGCTCATCAATAACTTTTTCAAGAAGCATGTCCAAAGTTGTACCTATTTCTTTACCATTTAGTCCTAATTCTTTTAAATCGTTTCCATTAATATCAAGGTCTGTAATCTTTAACGCATTATCTTCTTTTAATACTTTAGAAATTCTTTCTTGAAGTCTTGATATCTCAGTAGGATCCCATGCTGAGTTTGGGTTACAAGTTGCATCTGCTATTCTTAATAGAAATACATCTTCAAGATTATCTACACCAACTCGTTTAATAAATCTTCTGATAGCATTATCTTTCCAGCCCTGGTTCATTTTGTCATTACGATCATTTACAAGATCTTCTTCAGTACTATATTTAGGATCATCAGCATTACTGTATGGATAATAGAACATATGGCATTCAATAAGTTTCACTGTTCTTTCCACAACATCTTTAGAATATTTAATTCTAGTTAAGATTTCTCTAGTCATTTGTGCTCCTACTTGGTCATGCCCATAGAAGTGTCCATTACCATCGGCACACCTAGGTTTGCCAACATCATGAAAAAGTGCTGCAAGTTTAACTCTATCCTCAGCAACATCAACGCAAGCAAGTAAATGGTCATATACATCGTGTACATGAAACTTAGGTTGATTTACATTAATTCCTTCTAAGAGTTCTGGAATAAAAAGATTCAGGACTCCTGAATCTTTAAGAAGATTAATTCCAACTGAGGGTTTTGGAGATTTCATAAGAATCTTATCAAACTCATCCCTAAATCTTTCTAGAGATATTTGCTTAACTATATGTAGTGTCTTACCAATAGTTTCAAATGTTTGAGGTTCTATTGTAAATCCTTTAGTAGATGCTAACCTACATGCTCTAATAGGTCTAAGTCCATCTTCACTAAATCTCTCCATAGGGTCACAAACAGTTCTTATTGTTTTGTTTTTAAGATCCTCTATTCCATTAAAAGGATCTATTAGTTTAGGATAAACTGACAACTCTAAGTCCTTTGAGTTAGTATTATCAGGAATAATTTCAAGATTCTCTTTATTATCTCTTGGTAATTTATCAATCAAGAAAAATACTTCTTTCATATCCACTGCAATTGCATTAATTGTGAAGTCTCTTCTTTTTAGATCTTCCTCTAAAGATACTCCAAATTTGACCTCTGATGGCCATCTACCTCCTGCATATTCTTTTTCTGATCTATATGTGGTTACATCTACATTATGATTCTCTCCTTTCTCATCAGCTACGACTACAGCAATTGTTCCAAATCTTTCATTTATTTGGATTGCTTTTGGAAAAGACTCTATTTTAATTAATACATCAGGTGTTGCATTTGTTGCAAAATCATAATTTTCAACATACAAATCAAGTAGATGGTCTCTCACAGCCCCACCAACAAGGTAGCATTCAAATCCTTCTTTAATTAAGATTCGAGCTACTTTAAGTGCATATTCAGGTATTTTGGTTACATCAAACTTATACATATTGTCTTGTCATTATATCGAAAGATAAGAATAAAAAGAATAAGGAATTAAGCATTTTTAAAATCAATTTTATACTTATTGAACCAAGTAATTTGTCTTTTGGCGTAATTTCTATGAGACTTCTTAATTGCTTCAATAACTTTATTTAATTCTACTTCATTTTCATTATTATCAGTTATATATTTAACTATTTCTTTATATCCACTTCCATTTAGTGCCTCACTGTCTTTATATCCACTCTTTATTAAC
>JBAXRR010000038.1:0-9615 GCA_037131125.1 bacterium | reverse complement strand
CTTTATTAACTCTCTAACTTCATTAACAAAACCTTCCTCAAACATTTTATCAACTCTCTTATTAATTCTTTCATAGAGATTTTCTCTAGAATATTGTGGGGTAATAAGTTTAAAGGAACCCTCTTCTAATACAAAGTTATTTATTTCCTCTCCCATTACAATTTTCAAGTCAGTAGCATTTTTTAACTTAAAATAGTTACTAGTTAATCTCCTTTTATTTTTCCTTTCACTTTCATTTAACCTTTCATAATCTATTGGGAAATCTTTAATAAAGAGATCTTGTATAGTACTTAGCAATATATGGTCATCATTACTTTGTTTTAAGTTAACTTTCAAATCTAGTATAGAAGATGAGTAGCTTCGGGGATAAAGAAGAGAATCAATATATAAGCCTGTACCCCCAACTATGTAGATATCATTTCCTTTCTTTCTTATCTCTTGAAGCTTTTCCTTGCACATCTGATTCCAATCCCAAACGCTAAATTTCTTATCTGGAGTTAAGATACCTATTAAATGATAATTTATCTTATTTCTAATATACTTTTCTTTATCCTTATTTGTACCAATATCCATTCCTATATATATCTGTCTCGAATCTGCAGATATTATTTCTCCATCTTTTTGAAGCTCTTTTCGGTTTTTAAGGATTTGAGCTATTGCTAGGTCAGTTTTGCCTGATCCGGTTGGACCATAATATATATAAATCATATATGAATTATATCAGATCATTCTTTGGTAAAATTCATATACTGATGTTATTAATGTAAAGGTTTTGTTAGTATTCAAGTAAATTATCTCTGAAAGTTTAGAATTATGTTTCAAATACAAGAACCAGGCAAGAAATTTGAAAACAAAACTGCTTATATGGCGATAAAACGAGCTTTAAAATCTAAATATATAATTAGTTTAATAATTTTCCTATCAATAGTTTTTTTTAATTTGGGCTTATTTATCTCAGGAACAAATTTAAATCCAATAAAATCTGACGGTGTAGGATATTATGTATATCTTCCCTCCATATTTATTAATCAGGAAATTGATTTCAAGAAATCAATGCAAAGTATAGTAAGTAATGAATACTATTATAAGAATCTTCCAAATGATGGCGAGTGGATGGGAATTGACAAGCTTGATGGAGGTAAAATAATTAACAAGTATCCAATTGGGGTTTCCATAATGGAGTCTCCTTTTTTCTTAACAACAGATGCCTTTTTAAAAATATTTCATGAGGAAAGAGATGGATTTAATAAATATTACCAACTCTCAGTAATCCTATCATCAAGCTTTTATGCAACATTAGGATTAATATTTATATTTCTTTTGCTTAGTGAAATGGGTATTTCAAAGAAAATATCTATTATTACTGAAGCTGTATTGGTATTTGGAACAAGCTTACTACATTATTTCACATATGATTTAAGTTTTTCACATATTTATAGTTTTTTTGCTATAGCAGGAGCTTTGTACTTTTTACTAAAAATACTGAAAACAAATTTGAACAAGTATTATTTATTATTTGGCATTTTCTCTTCTCTAATAATAGTTACTAGAACAATGAATATCCTATTTGTAATAATACTTCTAATAGTTATATTCACTGTTAAGAAACTCTATCTTTTAAATTACTTAAGAAAAAACCTTAAGCCTCTTTTGTTAATGTTCTTAGGTTTGGCTATTTTTGTTTTACCTCAGATGATTATTTGGTATATGCAATCTGGCAAGTTTCTTATTACATCATATCCGGGGGAATTCTTTGATTTTAGTCAATCACATTTTTTTGAGGTTCTATTTAGTATAAGAAAAGGACTTTTTGTTTGGTCACCATTGTTATTACTATCAATTCCAGGATGGATTTATGCTGCAAGGATTAATTTCACAAATAGGATATTAGCAATCTTCCTATTCCTGTTTATAGTTATTATTGGATTAATATTTGGTTATTGGTGGACTTGGTCATTTGGAGGTTCGTTCGGGCATAGAGCATTTGTGGATTTCTACCCTATTTTCGGAGTAGGAATTGCATTCACCTTTAACAAAATTTTTAAATTAAGTAAAAAAGCAAAGATAATTATTGCTCTATTAATACTTACATTAATAATTATTAACCTTATATTAATGTATGGTTATTGGAAAGCAATTGTTCCTGGTGATATGAGGAATGGTCAAGATGTAACGATATTTGCAAAATATATAATTGATACTCTTAAGTCAATTTACCATCAAATCATATATAAATAGTATTAGTATGTAATTTATTACAAATAATTAGCTTCATTATTTCTTAAAGTATTATAACTAGCTTCAATTATTCTGAGCATAGATAACATAAATTATATATGTTACTATCTGACGATCAAAGTATTTATAAATTAATTAATAATGAAATTAAAAGTATCAGTAATTGGATTAGGGTACGTTGGGCTTCCAGTAATTACATCAATTGCTAAAACAAAAAAATATAATGTGGTTGGATTTGATCTTTCTGAAAAGAAAATTGAACAAATACAAACTCACAAAAGTCCCTCTGTTGATGAAATTTCCGATAAATATTTAAACAAGAATAAATTTAATATCTCCTCAGATGATTTAATTATGAAAGATTCTGATATTTTTATAGTGTGTGTACCAACTCCAGTAGATGAAAAATATATACCTGACTATTCGCCATTAGTTAATTCCGTAAAATCAATTTGTAAATATATTAAAAAAGGAAATAGTGTAATTATAGAATCAACCATTAACCCTGGAACCTGTGAAGAAGTTGTTTTACCAACAATTTTAAGTAATAGTAAGCTAAATAGTATTGAAGACTTTACACTAGCTCATTGTCCTGAAAGAATTAATCCGGGGGATTTAAAATGGAATATTTACAATATTCCAAGAAACTTAGGATCTTCAAGTAAAGAAGGAACAAAATACCTTGCCAATTTCTATCGTACATTTATTAAAGCACCTATTAATGAAGTAAGTAGTATTAAAGTTGCTGAGTCGACTAAGATTATTGAAAATACTTTTAGAGATATTAATATTGCATATGTGAATGAACTAGCTATGTCTTTCGACAAAATGGAAATTGATTTGGTAGAAACAATTAAAGCTGCTTCTAATAAACCATTTGCTTTTATGCCTCATTGGCCAGGGTGTGGAGTTGGAGGACATTGTATTGCAGTTGACCCATATTATTTAATAGAAAGAGCTGCAAAAAGTGGATTTGACCATAAGTTTCTGAAAACCGCAAGATCTGTTAATAATGGTATGCCCAAATATACTGTGGAAAAACTATATACTGAACTTGAAAAACTTAGTAAAAAAAAGAAATTCAATGTAACCGTGCTTGGATTAAGTTACAAAGGTAACGTTGGTGATTTAAGGGAAAGCCCTGCTTTAGTAATTCTTGAATTACTAAAAGAGAACAAACAAATCAGTACAAGTGTATTTGACCCATATGTAAGTCAAATGAGTACATTTAAAAATCTAAAAGATTCCGTAAAGAATGCAGATGCGGTGTTAGTCTGTACTAATCATTCTGAGTTTAAAGATATTGTTCCTTCAAAACTTTTCAAAAACTCTACAGTTAAAGTAGTAATTGACGGAAGAAATATTTGGAAAAAAGATTTGTTTAAAAGTACCAATATTGTATATAAAGGTATAGGACAATAAATATCTCGCTAAGAGTCTATTAACTTAATTTGTTTTCCATCCAGTAAGTGAAAGTGTCCTTAATTGTTTGTTCAAATGGGATTATTGGAGACCACCCTAATTCCTTTGTTATTTTTTCATGACTTCCGTAGTATTTTAGTATCTCTAATGGCCTATATTTTTCAACATCAACTACTATCTTTATATCTTCCCCGGAAAGTTTTATTAGAGATCCAAGAATTTCGGATATTTTATAAACTTTCCCGCTACAAATGTTATAAATTTTTGATTTGGTATTTTTAGTTATTAGAAGATAGTAGGCTTTAACCACATCTCTTACATCCAGAAAGTCCCTTTCAGCTTCTAAATTACCAACATGAATAATAGGGGAAGTTTTTAATCTCAGAATTTCTGCTATTTGAGATGCGAAATCTGGAAGAACAAAGCCCTTTTGTTGAGCTGGTCCAGTGTGATTAAAACTTCGTGATATAACAATATTTATATCACTAAACTCGTCAATAACCAGTTTTTCTTGAGTAATCCTACTTTTTGCATATGGATTTATTCCATGTAATGGATGTTTTTCATCTATTGGTAAATATTTTGGACTTCCATATACTTCAGATGAACTTATAATTAATACTTTTGTTTTACTTGAGAACTTTCTTACAGCATTAAGTAGATTCTTTGTACCATCTACATTAATCTTTTTGCAAAGCTCTGGATTTTTATAACTGTTTTTAACTGAACTAAACCCTGCTAAATGAATAATGCTGTCTGGTTTGTATTTACTTAATACTTCCTTACAGCTTTCACTATTACAAACGTCTAGAATTACTTCCGAATCTAATTCAATACCACTACGAATTACTTTATTGCCTTTAGAACTAATATAGTCTGACAAATATCCACCTACAAAACCATATGCTCCAGTAATTAGCGTAGTTTTCATTTTATTTTTCAGTTAATTTTACTAGTTTTATATCTGAATCTATCATCATTTTAATTAATTTATCAAGATTCGTCTTTGGGGACCATTCCAATTCATTTCTTGCTTTCTCAGCATTTCCTCTTAAATGAAGCAGTTCAGAAGGCCTTTTAAATCTTTCATCGATTTCAACATATTTTTCCCAATCATCTTTACCAATATATTTAAATCCTTTATCTAAGAAATCTCTTATAGAATATGATTTGCCTGTAGCTATCACAAAATCATCTGACTTTATTTGTTGTAACATTTTCCACATAGCTTCAATATAGTCGCCAGCAAAACCCCAGTCTCTGCTCGCATCTAAGTTTCCTAATTTAAATTTACCTTTATTTACAAGTGGTTCTTTTTGCTCATTTCCCATTTTAGAAGTTTTTACATTACATGCAATACAAGCTAATGAATATGTTATTTTTCTAGTTACAAACTCAATTCCACGTCTTGGAGACTCATGATTAAATAAGATTCCATTACTACAAAACATTTTATAACTATTTCTGTAATTAATAGACATGTTATGAGCGTAAAGCTTTGCAATTGCATATGGACTTGTTGGAAAAAACTGCGACTCCTCAGAAATAAATTCATCCTTGGTATTTCCGAACATCTCACTTGATGATGCTTGGTAGAATTTTGTTTCAGGTGAAATATTTCTAAGTGACTCTAAAACTCTAACAGCTCCTAAGCCTGTAACATCTCCTGTTAAGATTGGCTGATTCCAACTTGATTTTACAAAAGACTGGGCAGCAAGGTTATAGACCTCATTAGGCTTAAAATCTTTAATAACCCTATCAATACTTCCTTGATCTAAAAGATCACCATCGTATATTTTAATGTCTTTAAGCAGGTTCGAAATATTTATAAGGTTAGGTGTGCTTGTCCTTCTAATTAAACCAGCAACTTGATAGCCCTTATTCAGTAAGAATTCAGCAAGGTATGAGCCATCTTGTCCGTTTATCCCGGTAATAAAAGCCTTCTTCATTTGAATTTGATTTGTAAAATAAATGATGTGCTATACTAACAAATTAAATCTTATATTACTAGAATTCATTAATGACTAAAGCAAGAAATCTAATAATTGATTTAATAAAAAGTATAAAAATAAACAAGAAAAGTTTCGATTATATTGATTTATTCACTGTATTTTTACTCACCGCTTCTGCAATTTCAATGATTGCGCTTCGTTTTTCAAGGTTTAGTCCGAGTTATGTATTAATAATTAGTTTAGCTTTAACAATTATTATTGCTACTCTATTTTCAAAAGAAATTTTGATACCGAAATTTAATAAGAAGAGTGCACTTCTTCTTATTATTCTACTTATGGCGTTATTTTTTAGACTAAATCCTCCCATATATTTATCAGGAGGACAAGACGAAGGTTTATACATTAATATGTCTAAAAGTTTTGAACTCGAAGGGGATTGGCACCCTACAGATGAGTTTAGACAAAGTTTAGATAGTGAGCAGAGAGTACAATATGATAAAAATGGCACAGGTATTCAAGCAGGAATAAATGTAATATCCAAAGAAGATTCTGAAAGAGTGATGCCTTTTTACCCGTTATATCCTGCGCTTCTTTCACTAACAGGTGCAGTATTTGGGTCTGACCAAAGAGTATTTTTTCTCACGATTATGTCTCTCCTAACGGTACTATTATTTTATAAAATAGGAATTTTACTTACTAACAGGAGATTTGTAGGTTACACTGCTGCATTAATTTTAGCAGTTAGCCCACTACATATTTTCTTTTCTAAGTTTCCTGTTACTGAAATAGTCTCAATGGGTTTTGTATTTCTAGGTCTCTATTACCTCTTGAAATACAAAGAAAGCGTTCTTAATAATCAAAATGGAATAATCAACCTTTTATTCTTATCAGGGATAATCTCGGCTTTCTACTTAACAAGATTAAGTTTTCTTCTATATATTCCTTTTTTAATAGTAATATTAGCTATCGGGCTATGCATTGTTACTAAAAAGAAGGTAAAAAAAGAAATAATAATTTTTTCGGGTGTTTCTGTACTCTTATTATTAATTTCAACTTATATTTATTTCAAGTTTGCTTATACCAGTTTATTCTTGCCAGTTTATCAATCACTTCTAGAGAGTGTTCTAGGAGCAAATTACAATATATTTTTACCTATAATGGTTTTGGCTACTATAATAATACTAATTTTAATAATAAATGGGGAAATTAGGCTTAATAAGCTTATTGCACTTATTTTCACAAAATACTGGAAACTAATTATATTATTAATACTCCTAATTGTCCTATCAAGTTTTGCTCTAAGTCTCTATCAATTAGGATTTACAAATCAATATATTAATGACCTAATAAACAACTATTACTTAGTAAATTCAGGATTTTCATCAATTCAATATGTATTTCTTTTTGTTGTATTTAGTTATTTATCTCCTTTTATAGTAATAATATTTGTAATTGGTCTGTTTTTTTCAAAAATTGAGAATTTAACTACAAAGCTTGTAATTCTTTTCACTCTAATGTTTTACTTGATCAATTCATTTTTCATGAAATTTACTCAGTATAACTACTATTATGCAAGATATAATTTAACTGAGATAGTCGCTTTTACAATTCTTTTAGCTTCAATATTCCTTGGTAATTATTTTTATTCTAAAGACAATAAGAAAAAAGTATTTTCCATAGTTATTATATGTTTCACTTTAATATATTGTGTATTCTATGCGTTACCTCTAACAAAAGCACAAGAAGGAGCAGATAAAAGTTTTTTTGAAGAGTTGAATAACACTGTAGGAGAAAATGATTTAATTTTAGTTAATTTAGAAAAGTTTTATCCTACAAATGAAATTTTAACTCCACTAAATTATTACTATAACCATTCACTGATTAATCTAAAAAGCCCAGATGAAATAGATAATCCAGTTGTTAAGAGTACCTATAATAAAGTAAACGATGTGTATTTACTTTCTATGGAGACATTGGATGGTTACGATATTTCCAACACTAAAATTCTTCAATTTAAGTTCACCTATTTTTCTAATTGTAAAAGACATATATATTCATTCTTGAATCCAAAAGATTTAGAATTAAGGGATCTATCCAAATTAATTTGTGAAACTTCTATTATTCCTACCATTCCATTAACTAATTCTATTACATTATACTTATACAAAATTAAATAATTTTTAATGTTTTAAATATGCATTTAGTAATATTTTCTATTTGTTTAAACGAAGATAAAACTATTGGAGAATTATTAGATAGAATGCCTACAAAAATTAAAGGTATTGATAAAATCACTAAAATAGTAATAGACGATGGGAGTGAAGATAAGACAGCACAAATTGCAAAAGAGCATGGGGCAATTGTTATCTCAAATTATTCTCAAAAGAAACTGGCTTACTCTTTTCAAGTCGCTGTTGATAAAGCCCTAGAAATTGGAGCAGATATGGCAGTTAATATTGATGGAGATCTACAATTTATGCCCGAAGAGATACCTGAGCTAGTCAAACCTATTGTCGATAATAAAGCTGATTTTGTTGCTGCTGATAGATTCCACCAAAAAGGAAAAAGAATTAGAATTAAACCTGAGAATATGCCTCCAGCTAAGTATTATGGAAATATAATTGGTACTTATATATTAAGTAAACTTGCTAAAAAACAATTTTCAGATGTTACATGTGGATTTAGGGCATATAGTAGAAATACTTTAATGAATCTAAATATTTTAAGTAGCTTCACTTATACACAAGAAAGCTTTCAGATTCTAGCTTTAAAAAACTTTAGAATAACTCAGATTCCTGTTTCTATTAAATATTATCCCGGTAGGAAATCTAGAGTGGTAACAAGTATAATAAATTACTTAGTTACGTCTGCTACAAATATTATTAGAACTTTTAGAGATAATGCCCCACTACGTTTTTTTGGAATAATTGGCATTTTTTTCTCTATACTTTCAGTTTTAGCTGGGTTTATTCCTTTATACAGGATAATAGAAACTGGTACCATAACACCTTATAAGTACCTAGGATTAATTTCTATATTTCTATTTTCAGTTTCTATCTTATTTTTGCTATTCGGACTTTTAGCTGATATCTTTACAAGAGTAATAGCCAATCAAGAGAGAATAATCGTTTTACTAAAGGAAAGTAAATACTCCAAACAAAAAAAATAAATATTAGCATAAGTAATTATGTGCGGAATCGTTGGTATTTTTAGAACAAAACAATCAATAATTTCTACGGAAAAAACTTTGGATTCGTTATATTCACTCTATAATTATTCACAGTCGAGAGGAATAGACTCTTCAGGAGTAGCTGTAAAAAACTCTAAAGAAATACTAATAGTTAGAGATTCAATCTCAGCAAGTAAACTTCTCAAAAGCAAAAGATTTAATAAGCTAGTTAAAGAAAATATAGATGATTTGAAGTTAATAGGACATGCCCGAATGGAAACTAATGGCTCATTCGCATTAGATCATAATAACCAACCTGTTGTGAAAGATGATTCAGTTGTCATACACAATGGAATTATTGTAAATGACAAAGAAATATGGTCAAAGTTCCCTGATATAAAACGTCTTTACGAGGTAGATACGGAAGTTATTAATTCATTAATTAAAAAGGAGTTTACAAAGACTTCCGACTTCTGGAAAAGCTTAAAAGAAACACTTCACATTGTAAATGGCTCATACAGCTTAGGAATACTATTTAACAAAATTGGGATTTCTATTTTCACTACAAATACCGGTTCCATTTATTATCTAAAATCCGACGATAATTCATTTGTATTAATCGGTTCAGAATACCATTACTTAGAAAAAATACTAAATAAAGATCTGGCTGAATACAAAGATCACTTATCTATTTACCATCTTTCACCAGATAAAGTATTAGGAATAATTGAAAAGAATAAGTCCCAAATAATTAAGGAATTCTTTGTAGATGATACTAACACAACTTCTTTCGATAAATATAAAAAGCCAGTCATTTCAGTTGTTAGCAATACT
>JBAXRR010000037.1:0-10348 GCA_037131125.1 bacterium | reverse complement strand
CTTTATACCCTACCAATATTAGAAGGTTCTCAAGATGAATTTAAACATGATGAAACAAACTATTCATTAGTAAATGTTGAAAAACTAAGTGAAGAGGTATGGAAAAGAATTGAAATAGGATATGGATTGGACACAAGCCAACTTATTTTTCATCCAGATAAACTAGAAGTAAAAAATTATCCACTAAAACTTTCTCAAATAATAGTCAGGATACTGTTCTTTCCGCTAATTTATGGAATGAAGGGAGATATACAAAAGTATACAAAATATTCTGACGTCATTGCCTGGAACTATAACTCAATTAGTGGGAGAGCTTCTTTTAAAATCTTCACATCTGAAAAGAAAAAGGACAAACTGATAATAATAGTTACAGAAAAGCTAGATAAAGATCCATCAAAAGAAATCTCTGCATTCATTGGTGAAAATAAGAAAGTTAACTATGAAATAGAGACAGCATTTAAAGGGAGAGGTGGAATTAAAGCTTAATATATTTGCTATTATCAACTTCATCTAAAAATTGTATACTGTTTTCATGGGTAGACGTAGAAAAGAACTTACAATTCGCTCTGAAGAAACAAGTATCATATCTGGTTTCCTATTTGCACTTGTTGCCCTACTCCTTCTCTTATCTGCATTCATCAATGCACCTGCACTAGATTTAATAAGACAAACTGTTGGAGTTTTATCCTTTTTAGGTTTTGTCATTTTAATGAATATTGCATTTAGAATGTTTGGAATGAGATATGGATTAAATTCCATATCTGCAATATTAGGACAAGTACTTCTATTTTTTGATCTCAGCGCACTTATTAACCTAACAAATATTTCAAGTAGTGGGACAGTGAGTTCTACTGGAACAGTTGGCGCGAAGTTATCTATAGTAATGAGTGATGTATTTTCTAAAGATGTCGCAATAGTTATATTAGGTGGACTTCTCTTTATACTAATACCCCTAACTTTGAATCTTTCCTTTGTAAGCATAAGGGAAACTCTTGTCTGGATAGGAGGAATTCTTAAAAAGATATTTGAGTGGTTAGGAAAGATATTTAAAAAAGATGAATTAGAAATAAAGGATGATGAGAAGGTAGAAGAAGAATCCCAAGACTTAAACACCATGATATCCGATCTTCATAAAGAGAATGAAGAAGAAAAACAAGAAAGAAAATTAGAAGAAAAGAAACCTCAAGTAAGTCAGGTAGTAAGCAAAGAGACACCAAATAACCAACTTGAAAATACAGGAGAAGTAAAAGAAGAAAATAAAGAGTCTGATCAAAAAGACAAAGATCAAAAAGTATGGGAAGATGAGCAATTACATGGACTATATAACAAAGCACTAAAATATCCAGATTGGGAACTTCCCCCACTAGATCTTCTAGATAGTTACAAGAAAGTTAAACCACCAGTTGAAGGAATTAGAAAAAATTCTCAGATTATAGAACAAACATTACAGTCATTTGGAATTACAGCTAAAGTAATAGATGCAAAGGTGGGCCCTACTGTTACTCAATATGCAGTTAATATTGCACTTGGAACTAAAGTTGCCAAAATTGCTAATCTTAAAAATGACTTAGCACTAGCTCTTGCTGTAAAGGGAGATATTAGAATTGAAGCACCAATACCAGGTACAAGTTATGTAGGAATTGAATGTGCAAATCCAGTATCTGTGACAGTTCAAGTAAAAGAACTTATGGAACATTTAGTTCCTATTCAAAGCAATATGGGACTTGGAGTTGTTGTTGGAAAAACAATAGATGGAACAGCATCTATTGCAGATATACAAAAGATGCCACATTTACTTGTAGCTGGAACTACTGGTTCTGGTAAATCTGTTCTTACGAACACGATTATCACGAGTCTACTTATGACCAAGACACCAGATGAGGTAAGACTTATATTAATAGATCCAAAACAAGTTGAATTTTCCGACTATAACGGTATTGCTCACCTTCTAACTCCAGTTATTACTGATATAGACAAAGTTTTGAATGCTCTTAAATGGGCAAATGCTGAAATGGAGAGAAGATATACAATATTTAGACAAGCAAAAGCGAGAAATCTTCAAGGATATAACCAGATGATGGGATTCTCTGCCCTACCATATATAGTTATAGTCATAGATGAAATGGCAGATCTTATGCTCACTCTTGGTAGAGAGTTAGAAACTCAGATTGTAAAACTTGCACAAAAAGCTAGAGCTACTGGAATACATTTAATCCTAGCAACCCAAAGACCATCTGTAGATGTTATCACTGGCCTTATTAAAGCAAATATTCCGGGACGTGCTGGACTTAAAGTTGCAACACAAATCGACTCTAGAGTTATTCTTGATCAAATTGGAGCAGAAAGTCTTTTAGGTAGAGGTGATCTTCTCTTTATGGAGCCAGATAAACCAAAACCACAAAGAATTCAGGCCGTATGGATTAGTCCTGCAGAAATTCAAAGAGTTGTGGAATATATTAAAAAAGAAATTGATAATAACGAGGTTGGATATCTTGATGAAGTTACAAAGGCACAAGAATCTGAAGAAGATGAAGCTCAAGCCACTGCTAACGTTAACACAACAGGAAGTAGTGACAATATGATGGTAGATGCAGTAAAGATTGTTATGCAAGCTAAGAAAGGAAGTGCTTCTCTACTTCAAAGAAGATTATCTATTGGATATAACAGAGCAGCAAGACTTCTAGATGAGATGCAGGAACTTGGAATTGTAACAGTACAAGATGGAAGTAAGCCTCGTGATGTTGTCATGTCAATTGCAGAACAATATGTTATTGAAAACGGATCTAAAGAGTAGAAATTAATATTGTTAAATAGTAATCATGAATATCCTCATTACAGCAAATTCAATTTCTGATCTAGATGGTGTGGCATGTGCTGTTTGTCTTACACATTTCTTAAATGAAATACCAGATGGTCATCAATATTTCTTTGGATTTAGTGAAGGAATATCTGAAGAAGCAAAATTTGTAATGGAAAGATTACAAATTGAATATGAAATACTAGATAAGAAAAAAGATAAATTTGATAGATTCTATCTTGTAGATTTTTCAGAAAAGAAAGGACTTCCTGAATTTATTGATTCTGAAAAAGTAATTAGAGTAATAGATCACAGAGCTTTTCCAGACTATGAAGCATTCCCAAATGCACAGTACCAAATAGAGTTAGTTGGAGCTGCAGCAACTCTTATTGCAGAAAAGTATTACTTTGGACAAAAGAATATTCCAATAGATTTAGCAAATCTTCTACTATGTGCAATATACTCTAATACTGTTAATTTCAAGGCTACGGTTACAACTGAAAGAGATAGAAGAATACAAAGATGGTTAGAAGCAATGGTAGGAGGAAATGGTCTTGCAATGGAGATGTTTGAATACAAAACTAAGCAAGCTTTGGATAATTTAGAAAAGGCAATGGAAGATGAGAAGAAAGACTTTTTATTCGAGAAAAAACCAGCAGTGTTGTATCAACTAGAGTTAGTAAGGGGTGAATCCATTCTTAAGGAAGAAAAATATATGAAAATTATTAAAAGTATACTTAAGTCTCAAAAGACAGAATATTCTGCATTAATAGTTCAAGATATTACAGAAGGAAAAACATACATATACTCTACAAATAAAGATTTCTATAGCTTAATAGACAATAAATTTGAAGGTAATCTATCTCCAGATGGATACTACACAATTCCAGAAGTAACAATGAGAAAAGTAATACTTGCTCGTCTTATGGGAAAGTAATTCTTTGTCTCACATATTTTTCACAAGTATCTAATACTTCTTCGAGAGGTTTGTCATTTTGAATAATTATAGATTCATCTGTTGTATGCATTCTTCCATGTTCTCTATTAATATCCATATCGTCTCTAACTTTAAGACCAGCCAATACTTTTTCATAGTCTACAACTTCACCCATCTTAGCTTGTTGTGCAACTCTTCTTTTTGCTCTTTCTTCTACACTTAAATTAATAAAGAATTTTACATTTGAATCAGGAAAAACCTTAGTTCCAATATCTCTACCAGCAACTATAATGTTTTTTGTTTCAGATTCTCTCCTTTGTATTTTTCTAACAGTCTCTCTTATTTCTGGAAATGGGGAAAATTCTGCTGCTCCTTTTGAAACTAACTCAGTTTTGAGCTCTGTTGTAAGAATTTTTCCACCTATTTCAATCTGGCATTCATTTTCTATTTCAACAAGTTTAACAACACCAGATTCTATATCTTGAACTAGTTTTTTTATATCTTCTGGATTACTACTTGAGTAGTTATTCTTCACAGCAATATATGCCACTGCCCTGTATAGAATTCCAGAATCCAGAAAATTATAATTGATTTTTTTTGAAAGCATTCTACCAATGGTAGTTTTACCCGATCCTGCAGGACCATCTATTGTTATGACGTTTGCCATATATTATTTAACCAGTTCACTTAAATAATTATCCTTATTAATTTCCATAACACTTCCCTCTTTATATGTATCCAGGAATTCTTTTGGTGCTTTGTATTTTGCATCTTTCCAAATGAATTGCATTCCATTTAATTTACCATTTAAATCTTCAATGAAAGAAATTTCTTTTCTGTCATATGTTCTCCAGTAATGGTAATTAGGTTCTATAGCATTATATGAATTAAGCTTTATTCTCTCCATTACACAGAAGTTTTCCCATAATGCTTCATTATCCATTCTAAGATCTAGATCATTAAAGTTTCTTATGAGGCTATTTCTAATTCCAAGATCATAGAAGTATATCTTTCTCATCTTTGTTACTTCTTTGTCATAACTTCTCGCAAATGGAGTTATTACTTTAATAACGAAGACTCTTTCAAGAAGATTTACATATCTAATTATTGTATTCTTATTTACTTCAAGTGTTGCAGCAAGTTCATCATAAGATATCTCTTGTCCTATTCTTAGTGCTAATACTTCTAGAAGTTTAATAATGAGTTCATGTTTTTTTAGATGTTCAAATTCAAGGATGTCTTGGTAAAGATATTTATTCGCAAGATTATTTATCTTTTCTGGTGCTTCAAGCTCAGATGTATTTAGAATATTTGGATATGTTCCATATCTTAAGAAAGATGGAAGCATTCTATTAAACTCTATTGGGTTATATCTTTGCATAAGTTCAGATATGGAAAGTGGATAGAGAGTATATTCATATACTCTACCTGTCATTGGTTCAGATATTTCTTCAGATAAATCTAGTGCGGATGACCCTGTAGCAATTATTTGTATATCTGGATAATTATCCACAAGAAGTTTTAAAGTTATTCCTGCATTTCTAATTCTTTGAACTTCATCGAAAATAATTAACTTCTTATCCCAAAGTACACTTTTCATTTTAGTAGAAGATTGTTTTTCAAAGTTTTTTCTAATATCTGGTTCATCGCAGTTAAGATAAAGTGCAATATCTTGGTACTTCTCCATAATAGCTTTTAGAAGTGTGGTCTTCCCTATTTGTCTTGGACCATAGATAATTATTGCCTTACCTTTAAATAGTTTAGATTCTATATTCTTTTGAATTTGACGAATGAATAATCCACTTTTTGCAGTATCTTGTTTTGTATTTTCTGGCATTTAATTAAATTAATATATAAATAATAATATTTAACTCATCTTGATCTTTTGTATATCTTCTAGAGTTAACCAAGCACATGCTGATCCAAACCCCTTCTTATTTATCTTAAAAAGTTCAGATATTTCTTCTGGATCTTCTAAAAATATTAAGACACAGTAATTCTTTTCTTTGCACCAATCTTTATAGTCATCTAAATTTAGACCTATTCGATCTCCATATTCCATAAGGATTTCTTTAGATTTGGAAACA
Organism: bacterium; assembly: GCA_037131125.1. Lineage (GTDB taxonomy): Bacteria > Patescibacteriota > Dojkabacteria > JBAXKR01 > JBAXKR01. The sequence goes on along the minus strand of JBAXRR010000037.1, from coordinate 4,527 downwards.
GTTAGATGATCAAATTGAAGAACATTTGATACCTTTGCTAATGCTTTTATCCTATCCCCAGAGTACTTAAAGTAAACTTTATCCCCTTTTTGTATACTCCCCCAGGGTTTCACCCTATGGAGATACCACCTTGACTCAATAGTCTTAGTCCCATCTAGGATTTTCTCAATGAATCCGGACTTTTTCGCCATTATAGCCACATGATCCATACACTAAATATATTAAGTATATAGATATATTATTCTAATATATTGTATAAATCAAGGTTATTAACTATCGTAGTTTAGTATCAATAGCGATTCTTATGTACTATGACTTTAAGTGTCATTTTCCTTTGGATATAGGGGTTTAAGGAGATATAATTACTCATGCTTAAGAATATACTAACACTCCCAAAGAAAACCGGACTTCTGCTCATTAGAATTTACCAATTCTTGTTTTCAATGGATCATTCATTTTGGGCGAAGAAAAGTAACCATAGATTAGGAAGAGTTTGTATATACTACCCTTCTTGTAGTCAATATACATATGAGGCCATTGAAGAGTTTGGACTAATTAAAGGAAGTATATCCGGAGCATTTAGAATTGTTAGATGTAATCCATTTAATTCTGGTGGAGAAGATCCACTAAGTAGTAACTGGAAAGAAACACTAACTTTGAAACAAAAGAACAATTAAAAGTATTTTATGAAATATATTATTAAATCTAACTACAACACATCTCTCTTTCATGTAATAGATTCCATATCTATGTGGGATGAACATGTAGATGACCATAACTTCAAGTGGTTCAAAAAAAGATTCTACATAAGTAAAGAAGATAAAGAACTTTTATCTGGGTACTCGAGTTATAGGAAAAAGCTAGGATGGAACAAAGAGTCAGAACTTCTTAACTGGGCATTTAATGGATACAGAGGTAATAAACATAGAAAGATTTGGAAAGCTATTGAACACTTTGAGAATAAAAAATCTAGAAGTGGAAAACTTTTATCTGAATATCTATTTAGAAAACAAGCACAAATAAGCAAGTATGCTCCAAAGATTGAAAGTAAGTTTAAGATGAAGAAATATAATATTAATTCTTTGGTAATAATTTCTCCTAAAAAGAAAAAGTATAAAGAGATACAAATATTCCTAGCCCCATCTTTTGACAAATACGCTTATCAGGCGGGAGCAAATGGATATGGAATAATTGTAGAGATACCTGGAAGAATTAGAGAAAGAGAAATAATGTCTGTAATAATGCACGAGCTATTCCATAAAGTTGGAAGACTTAGAGAATACTTTGCAAGACATCCAAATAAAAGAACTAGAAAATTCTTAAAGAAGATTAACAAGAATACTTTGTATAGTAACAATGCAGATATATTAGATGAGATATTCGCCTACTCTTTGACTAATCACTACATAAATAAAGAGAACCCTGGAGAAAAAATTAGAAACTACAAAAAACTTTCCATTATAAGAGAAAGAAACTACATGGTAAATATATGGAGAGGAGTTAAGATGCTTGCACCTAAGATTATTAACTTCCTTCAAAAAAAATCTGAACCTGAAATATTTGTAAACGAAATGGTTTATGAATACAAAAAAGAGCTTCTCTAAAATCTGATATACTCCTATCAATTACTTCTCATAATTTTATAATGAAACATACTAAAGTAGCGATAATTGGTTCAGGGCCAGCAGGACTAACTGCTGCAATATATACAGCACGTGCAGACTTATCTCCACTTGTATTTGGTGGTGAAAAGTATGGTGGACAACTTATGCTTACTACAACTGTTGAAAACTTTCCAGGTTTTCCTGAAGGAGTTCAAGGCCCTAAGCTTATGATGGACATGATAAAACAAGCACAGAAATTTGGTGCGGAAATAATGTTTAGATCAGTAACAAAAGTAGATTTTTCACAAATGCCATACAAGATATTTGTAGATGAAGATGAATACACTGCAGATTCAGTAATTATTGCAACTGGTGCTAAGGCAAAATGGTTAGGACTTCCTAATGAAATGACAATGGTTGGAAGAGGTATTTCAACTTGCGCTACATGTGATGCTGCTTTTTACAAAGATAAAAAAGTTGCTGTTGTTGGAGGTGGAGATACTGCAATGGAAGATTCCCTATTCTTAACCAGATTCGCAAGTGAAGTTCATATACTACATAGAAGAGATTCCTTTAGAGCAAGTCAGGTTATGCAAAAGAAAGTTCTAAGTAACGCCAAAATTACAGTTCATTGGAATACAGAAATTAAAGAATATATGTCTAGTATTCCACTTCCCCTCGCACATCCATCATACTTAGATAGTTTAAGATTTACTGGGATTAAAATACATAATAACAAGACAAATGAAGATACCTCTCTTGAAGTAAATGGAATATTTCTTGCAGTTGGTTACGAACCAATGTCTAAAGTATTTGAAGGGCAACTTGATATGGACGAAAAAGGATATATTAAACCAATAGATGGAAAGATAAAAACTAGTAAAGAAGGAATCTTTGTTTGTGGAGATGTAGAAGATTACAGATATAGACAAGCAATAGTAGCTTCAGGTGCTGGCTGTATGTCAGCAATGGAAGCTGAGACATATCTAAGAGAGAAAGAATGAAAACAATAGAGTACGAGAAAACATATCTAGCTAAATATTTACCAAAAGATTTAATAGATTTTCCATTTGTAGAAATTACTGATATCTATCCCAAATATGGAAAAGGAATTAATGGACCAAGATTTAGAAAAAGAAATGACAAATATGAGATAACTAAGAAAGTTTTAATTAATAATGATCCATCTGCTCAAACTGAACACACCATTCCCCTTCTCAAAGAAGAATTTGAAGTACTTACAAAAATAAACGCATATAAGATTGTTAAAAAAAGATATTTATACAATTGTGCAGAAATAGATGTGTTTGAAGATAAACTAAAAGGATTAGTCCTTGTAGACTTTGAATTCAAAACAGAAGAAGAAAAGCAAGAATTCAAAATGCCAGAGTACTGCCTAGCAGATGTAACAAATGAGGATATTATTGCAGGAGGAAATCTGAGTAGTAAAACAATTGAAGATTTAAGAGAATTTTTTGAGAAATATGGATATATTTTGATAAAAACATAGTTATGCATATTAGCTAAAAGTAAGGAAATCTATCACTTCAGTTTTAGCTAAACCTAAGATAGTGGCTTCTTTTAAACTTCTTCCATTAATTCTAACTTCATCCGCCGTTATAACGGCGAGTTAATTATTCCGCCATTGTAACGGCGGAATAATTATGTTAGTATACTAGCTATGGACATAAACGAAGAACTCAAAACAACTCTCTATGAATTAAATCCTTGGTGGGATGATACAGATTATCGATATGATGTAGTTCCTAGATCAAGTTTTAAAAAATTGATAACAAATAACTCTAAAACAATAGATGTATTTATTGGGGCAAGAAGAGTTGGCAAAACATCAATCATGAAGAATATAATAAATCATTTACTAAATTCAGGTATCAATAGACATAATATTGTATACTTTGTTACAGATGCTAGGGTAAGTAAGAAAATAGTTCCAGAAGATATTGTTAACTTTGTACGAGCAAATTCTAATATTGCTTCAAAAGAAACTATTTATCTATTCCTAGATGAAGTACAAGACATGCCTGATTGGCAAAGAGGAATTAAATACCTATACGACAACTCCAATGTTAAAATTTATATAACAGGATCTTCAAGTTTAATACTCCGTTCTGAAACATCAAAGTTAACAGGAAGGTTCATATTACATGAAGTGCTTGGATTAAGCTTTCAAGAATATCTGGAATTTACAAATCAGAAATTATTCAAACAACAGTCAAAGAATACGGAATTGGTCACTGAATACTTACAAACAGGTGGGTATCCAGAATATGTTTTAACAAAAGATAAACAAGCACTTTCGAATATAATTGAATCAACACTTTATCGAGACCTAATATCCCAATACGGGATAAGAAACCCCTCTTTTCTAAAAGATCTATTAGATTTACTAAATATTTATTAAATAATATTATTTGGATTATATATGAAGTTTTAGGATTTAAACAAAATAAATACTACATACCTTATAAGACATTATTAATGCTTTCTGGTAAAAAAAAGATCAAAAAAGGAATTTGTCTTATATGTTGCGGTAAACAAGAATTACAAGATTTGCAAAAAAATTTTAAAGAAAAGGAAGAAACTCTTGCTCAACTTAAAAAGCAATTACAAGAAAAGGAAGATGCATTTAAAGCCATAGATTCCGAAAATAAAAAAATGATAAAACAAATTACGGAATCAGATAAACAGATGGAAACTCTAAAGCAAAAAATACAAAAGATGGAGAATAAGAAAAAGAGTGGAGATGCAGCAAATAAAAAAGTGGATATGGAGGAATTCGAAAATGCAACGAAAGAAATTGGTGAATTGCAAGCCCAAATTAAAAAGTTGAAATCTGAAGCTGATGAGAAAGCTGAAGCTGTTGAACAAGCCATCAGAGATCCTGGTGGTGACCATCGACGAA
>JBAXRR010000036.1:0-10843 GCA_037131125.1 bacterium | reverse complement strand
TTTTTTCAAATAATGGCTTGTCATTGTAATGATATTTCTTATCTACTTCTATATCTAAAATATCTTTGATGGTTTTATTTCTTTCTATTGGCTTGGGAAACTCAAACGCGTCAAAACTTTTCTTACTCTTAAAACCAACAATATATACTCTCTCTCTATTTTGCGGAAGATTTCCATAATTGGCTGAATTCAAAACTGAATACTTAAGGTAATACCCTAACTCACTCAATCTTTCTTTTATTATCTTGAATGTTCTGCCACTATCATGATTTTCCAGATTTTTTACATTTTCCAAAAAGAAAGCTAAAGGTTTGGTATCTTTAATTATCCTGTCAATTTCAAAAAAAAGGTTACCCCTCCCTTTTTCATCCTTAAAACCTTTTCTATATCCTGCTATTGAAAAAGCTTGGCAAGGAAATCCTCCCAACAAGATGTCATATTCAGGCAAATCTTCACTTTGTAAATTTCTGATATCAGTTGTGTCTAGTTTTGTATCGTTAAAATTTAAGTCATATGTAACTTTACAATATTTATCGAAATCATTTGCAAAAACAGTTTTATACCCACCAATCGACTCAAATCCTAAACGCACGCCTCCTATTCCTGCAAATAAATCAATTGTTTTAAATATCTTCTTATTCTTCATGGCCATATTCTACAACAGAATTATTAAACTATCATTAATAATATATTAGTTGGGAAAATGTTTCGAAATAATTCTAAATGATCCTATACGATATTGAAGAAAATATTAGCATTTGAATCTATCTGATCCCTACTTGTTGGAAACATATCATAGACATATTTTACATCAGAAGGCACACATCTCTCACCTCTTCTATTTGCTGGTGGTAAATAAGGAGAATCTGTTTCCAACATTATTTGTTTTGAATAATTTTCATTTACAAATTTAGCTAATTCTAGAAGAATTGTATTCTTTGGATAACAAATAATATTTGTAAAACTAACATAGTACCCCTTCTCTAAAATACCTATTAATACATCCTTATTTGTGTATGTCCAACAGTGAAATACAGCATTAACTTTTTTACCACTTCCCTTCTCTACTCTATCTAGAATTTCAAGAATGTCATTTATGCATTTATTGAAAGTAAATATCTCATCTACGTAAGGATACTCTCTACTATGTATTACAACTGGAAGATTATTTTGAACTGCAAGTAATACTAATTTTTCAAAGTAATACTTTTGAAGTTCGATTAGTTTTAACTTTTCAGGATCAGAAAGTTTAGAAATTTCTTGGTCAATTTTGAACATAAAATAGTCTAGACCAATCTCTCCAATTGCTTTGAATCCTAAGCTGCCAAGATTTTGTTCCAATAATTTGCTTACATTTCCCATATACAAATCTGCAAAATCTTTAACAGGAATTTTAGGATCTTTCAGAAACATTTCAGCAATATCTTCAGGGTGAAGTCCTAAACAGGGATAAATATATTCTGGATATTTAGACGAGAGTGTTAAGACTTCTTTTGCATTTTCTATACTAGTACTCTGACAAAAAACTAACTCTATTTTTTCAGCTTTTGCTCTTGAAATTACTTCTTCAAAATCTTCTTTGAATTTACTATCTGTAAGATGTGTATGAGTGTCTATCATGAAGTTTAGAGATTATCTACAATTGAGAGAATCTTATCTAATGGATGATCATAGTTTTCAACTTGTAAAACTCCATCTTTAAATATGATTACTTTATCTCTATCTAGAGCAAACTCTTCTGTGTATTTCTTTCCTAGGAAGGTAAGGTTAATTACATACTTTTCGTCTGCTTTTCCAGGGTGTTTTTGTATAAGCATTTTATATCCATCTGTATCCGTATACTTCACACTCGATGGCTCGTTATATGCGACATTGAGTTTAAGCGTTCTAATAGGGTCATTTGAAGACATTCTTCTATGATCAAACCATATGATACTATCTGCAACTTGCTTATCCATTTTACTTTCGTAATACTGGACAGGATCATATATTCCTCTTGATGTTTCTTTTCCATTGGAAGCTGTATATTCAGTTCCTGAAGGAGTCATTACACGAATCCAGGCTCTGTATAGGTAATTATTTGAATCACTTAATATATCTCTTTCTTTTGGATCAAACACTTTTGAATTTGACCATGTAATGTTTACATTATTTGAAACTTTTCCATTCTTATCTATATTAATATTCTGTTCTACAGAGTCCCTTATATAGAAATTAGCTTTTAATCCACATACCTGAGCTTCACTTAAACTGAAGTAGTCTCCTTGAAAGTCTTTAGATATTCTTCCAGTAAGTCCCATACTATCCATGAAATCTAACATACTGGCATCCTTTGAAGAAAGAATGAGGTTTTTTGCTTCAAGAGTTTTAATAAATGCAGAAAGCACTTTAGGAAGTTCACTTGTTGGCATAGCCTGATACTTTACCTTAACAACATCTGCAATATCTCCAATAATGGATTTTCTACCTGGTGCTCTACTATTATTTGTTTGAGCAAATATTACTTTTGCTAAGTTATCTGAAGTAATTACCCTTCCATCGGGTAATGATATTGGTTCAATAAGTTTAATTAAGTCACTTGCAAATAATGTATCCAACATAATTACATGATCATATGCTGGATATTTCTTTGGGTTATATTTTGAAGCAATATTGTAATAATCCTTAAACATATTAATAGACAGCTGTCCATCTGGATATATTCCAGCATCTTGAGCTCTTAGATGAAGATCTCCACATCCCCTTTCCATTAATACCTTTTGTCCATATATATTTTGGTAATTAGGAGCTTTCCCTAAGGTTGAGCTTACATATATCTCTAGATCCCACATATCTGTTGAGGTTATATCCCCCACTACTTCTCCATTTTGTATTGTCATGTTTCCATAAGCAGTAAGAAGTCCACCTGAAGCTCTCATTTCTTTTTCGTTTTGGAAGATTATTAAATAGTTAGTAGGTTTTTCTGTTCCAAGTAAATCTGGAAGAACTTGGAGAGTACCTAGTATTTGTTTTGAAAATTCTGGAAAGTTTGTTTCGAGTGGTTTTGTCTGATCTTGTATTGTAATTATTTTCCCTCTAATACTAGATGGCAAGTAAGCTGGATCTATCTTATTAACAGTCTTGATGACTTGTTGTATATCTGGTTCTATTTCTCCATAGAGATTCGCTAGTTCTGGAAGTGTCTTCATAAGTCCAGAAAGATTTTGTGTACTATTTTTAGTTGTAGTACTTGTTGTATCTGTCACAGTTGTTGGAGCATTCTTATCCACTTGGTAACCTGCAGTTATTAATATATCTTTTAACTGTGGTCTTACTTTAATAAATATTGCTCTAGATTGTTTTACTAAATCTCTAACATATGAAAGATTATTGTAATATCCTCTCGTTAGAGCAAAGCTATTAAGAAAGTCGAAAGAACTAAATTGGCTTTCCGCTACAGATAAACTGCTCTCAATCTTATTAAATCTTTCATCTAATTTGGACAGATCCTTTGCAGGTAAATCTACAGTTACTAGTGAATTAAATTCATCTTGAATCGTCTTTACACTTGAATATGTAGACAAGATAGGCTCAAGTGAGATTGCTAACACAACAAAAAGAAGTGAAAAGAAGACAAGAATCATTCCAAGTATTAACTTCAAAAATTTCCCGAATATACTGGATGCCCTCATCCCTGTTGAAATTTTCTTTCTGTTACTTCCGTTGATTTCCGTAAAACTTACTTTTTTATTATCCTTCTTAAAATCCATACCTTTCATTCTACAATTAAGCTAAAATCCGTACAAACTAATCTATTAATAACTACCTATGTTACATTTTGGCACAGGAGGTGTTCCTCTTACAGCAAAAAAAAGAGACACATTATCTGGAATAGATAGAATTAAAGAATTGAAATTAGACTCTATGGAAATGGAATTTGTTCAAGGAGTGAAGATGTCAGATGAGTCTGCAAAGTTAGTAAAGAAGAAAGCTGAAGAGAATAACGTGGGACTTACCATACATGGTCCTTACTATATTAACTTAGCAACAGATGATGAAGTAAAACTTAAGAATAGCTACAGGCATATTCTATCTTCAATAAAAGTAGGGACATTTGCAGGAGCAATTTCTGCAACATTTCATCCAGCATTTGTTCAAAAGCTATCACAAGAAGAAGTATATTCAAAGGTTAGAGATACTCTCATTTATCTTTCAACAGAAAAGAAAAAGAATGGATATACAACAAGAATTTCTCCTGAACTTACTGGAAAAGAATCTCAATTTGGAAGATTGGAAGATTTAGTAAGACTTTGTAAAGAAATACCTGGACTTGGGCTTTGTTATGACTTTGCCCATAATTACGCAAGAAGTATAGGGAATAACAATACTAGAGAAGAAGTTAAGAAATCACTTGAGTTAATTAAAAAAGAATTAGGTCAGTCCTTTCTCGACGATATGCATATACATATGTCAAATATTGAGTATTCAGATAAGGGGGAAAGAAATCATATACCTTTTTTAGAAAAAATTGGAGATTACGAAAAGAATGGTATATCTGAGGTAATTGGTAATGATGAATTCTTTAAAAAGTACTTCAAAGAATTCTATGAAGGAAATAAAAAGAAATGGTCGGATAGGTTTGACTGGAAGATGATAATCGAGGAATTAAAGGAGTACAATGTGGGAGGATTTGTAGTTTGTGAGTCCCCTGTTCTTGAATGGGATGCAATATTACTCAAGAATTATTATAAAAGTTTGTAACTAGCTGTACACAAATATTTTGACAAATGTTTCGGTATGTATTATATACCCATCATCATATAGGATTTATTATTTTTTAACTTATTTAAATGTCTGATCCACAAAAGGAAGTAGTACAGAAAAAAGACGAACAAGTGTTCGATCTGACACCTGTATTAACTCCAATTTCAATTTTCCTTTCAGCATTAGTCATTTCTGGAACAATATTCTTCAGTATGCGAGGCGCAAACTTCGGAGTACTAGGAACTGGAACTACTGCAGCAGCTTCAAGCTCAGCAGCAACATCAAGTGCAGCAGCTCAAGTTGTTAGCGTTTCTGAAGTAGATTTTGGAAGTGCTCCTATGCTTGGAAACAAAGCATCTAACGTATATATGGTTGAGTATACAGATTTTCAATGTCCATACTGTGAAAGACATTACACAACTACTTACCCAGATATTAAAAAGAACTATATAGATACTAATCAGATTGCATATTTTTCTAAGGATTTTCCTCTAAGTTTCCATGAGAATGCACAAAAGGCTGCAGAAGCAGGACAATGTGCACTTGATCAAGGAAAATATTGGGAAATGCATGACAAAATGTTCTCTAATCAGGCAAACATTACAGTTCCTGATTTAAAGAAATATGCATCCGATCTTGGACTTGATGCAGCAAAATTTGCTGATTGTTTAGACAACAGTAAAGATGCACAAAGAGTTAAAGATTCTGAGACAAACGGGGGAACAGCAGGAGTTAATGGTACACCAGGATTCTTTGTAGGAACTAAAGTAAGTGATACAAAGGTAAAAGGATTCTTAATCCCAGGTGCATTCCCTTACTCTAACTTCGACACAGTTTTGAAAGATATTCAAAACGTTGGAATAGATCAGGCTGCAGCTAACTTCCAAAAAGTATTAAACGGAGCATAGTTTAATATTGTTAAAAGGAATTAAAAGGGCTTCTTAATCGGAGCCCTTTTTCTTGGCATAATATTTTTTGCTATACTACTAATATGAAAGATAAAACAGACTTGGAACTTGCAAAGATACTTTGGAATTACAATAAATTAGAACAACAAGTTGAAAAGAGTGACTGTATACTTGTTCTTTGTAGTAATGATATTCGAGTTGCAACTAAAGCATCTGAACTTTATCTAGAAAAGTATGCTCCTAAAATATTATTCTCAGGAGGATATGGGGAAGGAACTAAAGATATATTTCCAAAACCAGAAGCTGAAGTATTTGCAGATATTGCTATTAAATTAGGAGTCTCTAAAGAAGATATCCTTATAGAGAACAAATCTACTAACACAGGAGAGAACATTAAATTTTCAAAAGAACTGTTAGGTAATAGTGGACTAGATATTAAATCTATTATCTTAGTTCAAAAGCCAATTATGCTTAGACGTTCTTATGCAACATTCATGAAGCAGTGGGCAGGAATGAAATTTTGTGTAGCTTGTGAAGATATTTCATTTGAAGATTACCCTAATGAGATAATTTCTATGGAACTTCTAATAAATACACTTGTGGGATATACCCAAAGGCTAAAAGTATATTCGGAAAGAGGCTTTCAGATATACGTGGAGATTCCAGATGAGGTATGGAGTGCATATGAAGAATTAGTTAAAAGAGGATACGATAAGCATTTGGTTGAGAAATAAATTTAGAGTATGTATCCTTTCATATGTTTAAATTTTTCTACCTTACAATATTCACACTCATTAGTTTTGGAATACTATACTATCTTGTTGCTATAGCTCTTACTCCATATGATTCACAAAACATTCTTCAAACAAATAACTTAATTGTTGTAGATCTAGTTACTGTAATTTCAGTTGGAAGTTTACTTGGACTTATCCACTCGATCGTAGACAAACTATTCATTCTTAAGTTTTATCAAAAACCTAGAATATTTTTAGGACTAAGACGTGGAATATTAATTGCAACAACAGTAGTAGTTATTCTTAATATGAAACTATTTGGATTTGTTGAATGGTACTACTTTGGACTTGTCGCAACACTCGGACTATTAATAGAAATATTATTAAGTTCTATTAAAAAGAAAGAAAGCTTAGAAAAGCCTATCTGATATTGTTCTTAGGGATTTAATCATAAAAGTAATATGAAGATCCATTGGGATTCCTAGTTCAGTAACCCCTTCTGTTAAGTCTTCCCTATTCACTCCCCTAGCAAATCCCTTATCCTTTATTTTCTTAATAACAGATTTAGCTTCAAGATCTAAAAGTCTATTTGGTCTCATAAGTGAAGTAGCTATTATCATGCCGGACATTTCATCTGATGCAAATAAAACTTTATCTAATAAAGTTTTTCTTTCAACAAATCTAGGCATATCATCTATTAAGTTTCCCCCATTTTCTTCTGCCCACTTTGCACTTCCATGAGAGTGGATTGCATCTATCATCTCAATAGGAGAACCTTTAGACGTTAACCACTTAACTACTTCAACAGGATGTTTATCTGGATAAGCTTCCCAATCTGCATCATGCATAAGACCTGTAAGTGCCCAGAGTTCGGAATCTATCTTTTCAATTTCATCTTTAGAAGTATTTGGAATTATAACTTCTCCACTTTTAATTGCTCTAGCGTAGGATTTTAGGACTTGTTCTACTGCATACATATGCTTTAGAAGATTAGGATTCTTTACGTTTTCAAAAAGATATTCTTCATATATTTTTCTATCCATTTTATGTGTGGTAATAGGTAAAAATACATTTGTAATTGTACCATGATATAATTCTAGGGTTATTATCATAATTACTTATGGGAAAAAACATACTTGTTTGTGTTGCATGGCCTTATGTTAATGGAGATTTACATATAGGGCATTTTGCTGGAGCATTTCTTCCAGCAGATATTTTTGCTAGATACCAAAGAGTTAAAGGCAATACAGTACTTATGGTTTCAGGTTCAGATTGTTATGGAACACCTGTAACAGTTCAAGCAGATAAAGAAAAAACTACTCCACAAAGAATTGTAGATGAATATCATCCAAAAGTTGTAAGTCTATATAAACTATTTGGATTAGAATATGATCTTTACACAAGAACTAATACAAAGAATCATCAAGAAGTAACAAGAGAGTTGTTCAAAGACCTTGCAAAAGAAGGATATATTACAAAGAAAACTTCTAAGCAGTTCTATTCAGAGACAGATAAGAAGTTTCTTCCAGATAGATATGTTGAAGGTAAATGTCCTAACTGTGGAGCTGAGAAACAAAGATCAGATCAATGTGAAGTTTGTGGAAAGCTCCTATCTCCTGAAGAAGTGATTGAACCATATAGTAAATTAACAGGTGCTAAAGTTGCACTTAAAGAAACTGAACATTACTTTATTAATCTTCCTAAAGAAGCTGAGGCAATAACAAACTTTGTAGAATCTCATAAGGATATATGGAGAAATGACAGTTACCAAGAAAGCTTGGCGTTCATTAAACAAGGATTAAATGAAAGAGCTATAACAAGAGATATAGACTGGGGAATTGAAATACCAGAATTAGAAGATAAGGACTTAAAACTTAGTGGTATTAAGGATAAAAGATTCTATGTATGGTTCGATGCAGTAACTGGATACTTATCTGCAACAATTGAATACTTCAAACTCAAGAATTCAAAAGAGAATGTAGATCCAGCTATGTATATATATAATCCAAAAACTGAGGGTAAATGGGAAGATTTTTGGTTAAATCCAGATAGCGAACATTATTACTTCATGGGAAAAGATAATCTTCTCTTCCATGCAATAATCTGGCCAGCACAACTCATGGGAACAAATAAGGGATATACTCTACCCCACTTCCTTGCGAGGAATCAGTTTATGAATCTTGAAGGAAAGAAGTTTAGTAAAAGTAGAGGTTGGGTAATTGACTCAAGAGAAGTAATAGAAAAATATGGAGTAGATACTGTTAGATTTTATCTATCTCTAAACTTTCCTGAAAGTAAAGATGCAAATTTTACATGGAAAGACTTTGTTGAAACCAATAACTCTATATTAGTTGGAAACATAGGTAACTTTATTAATAGAACTCTTTCATTTATTAACGCTAACTATGAAGGTAAACTTCCTCTTGGAACATTAGATCAAAATGTTAAAGAAGAGATAGAAAATACTTTCAAGAGTGTTGGAGAATCTATAGATAAAGTAAGATTAGTAGAAGCAGCACAGAGGATTTGTGAACTATCTAATTTCGGAAATAAGTACTTTAACGATAATAAGATTTGGGAATTAATTAAGACTGACAAGGAGAGAGCTTCAGTTGCTCTATATAACTCTGTACAGATTATTAGTGCATTAGCTAAACTTCTCCATCCTTTTATTCCAGAAGGAGCAGAAAAGATTGCAAAAGAACTGAATGTTACTTTTGACAAATGGGATTTTGATCTTACCATGATAGCTCCAGGAAACCAGCTAAACTTTACTGGACCTATATTCAGAAAGATAGATCCTATTGAGATTAAAGTCGAGAATGATAAACTAAATATAAAGGAAGTCTAGCTAATTATTGTAAATTGTCAAATAGAGTGTATAATCCTGCTAATTTAAACTGTTAGCATAAAAATATGACTTCACCTGACATGTTTTCTCCTAAACTTATAGATGACACCGTTAAGGTGATATCACTTCATTCTGAAAGATTTCCACGATTTTCTAATGAACACGATTATGATAAGGGAGTAAGAAATACAGCACTAGCTAACTTAGCAATAAGATTATTGGAATTAGGAACAAATGATACAAAAGGATACGATATTCTGTCTGAAAAGAATGAGTTAACAACCATATATAGTGGTACAAGTCTTGCGAAAGAACCAATTGATGTAATAACAGGAGAGCTTAATCGAATATACAGAGATGCAGTTTTTGGAACTAATGAGACACCAAGAGTTGATAATATGGATTATCACCCATATGCAATGGGAATTCAGGGTTATGAAGGAAAGCACTTAAAAACCAGTGTTATTGTTGCATCACCATACGAACGAATCCCAGACCAAAGGGAACTATGGAGCGCATATTTAGAAGGTAGCAATGAAACAATACTTCGACAACATATACGATTAATTATGAGGGCCACTTTGTTTTCATCATTAGCTAATTGTCGTTATAATAAAAAAATTAAGTCATATAATGAAGAGGGAGCATATGCAAGAGATGCAGGTGAAGAAATTAGTTTAAGAAAATTGAATTTAGATGCGCAACGAAGAGCAAGAATTGTCTTCGGAAGTTCAGTTGGCTACTCTCAAGAAGATTTAATTAAGGACTTGTCTGAACAAACAATGACCGATGTAGGGAAAAGTATGGAATTTGTTCACGAACCTTATCCATCAAAAGCAGTTCTATTTTCTTTTAGATAAAAGTCGGGTAAATCAAATTATGTTTGAATGTCTAGCCCCAGAAATGCTAGAATATCTAAGTATTATATATTGTATTTACACTTAAATGCCAAAAAGAACATTTCAACCACATACACTAAAGGCTTTGAAAAAGGTCGGATTTAGAGCAAGAATAGCTACTAAAGGCGGAAGAAAAGTATTAAAAAGAAGACTTGCTAAAGGTAGAAAACAATTAACTTTGTCTGATAAATACAGAAAGTTACTTAAGACACCTAACGCTAGAATTAAATAAACCTTGTTACCTAAGGAAAATCGAATTAGAAAAACCAGTGAGTTTAATCTGGTGTTCAAGGGGTCACAAAGACTTGAGACTGAGCATTTTAAGGTTTATCTTCATTTTGCAAATCCTACTGAGGAACAAATATCTAAACTTGGTATTGTCACATCTGCAAAAGTTGGGAATGCTGTAATTAGAAACAAACTTCGAAGACAAATAAAATCAATTCTTAAAGATAGAATATTAGGAAGTACAAAACCTGCTTGGATAGTTATAATGGTAAAAAAAGCAATAGGAAAACTTGAATATAAAGATGTCCAGAAAGAACTAGAGATAATAACTATATAAAATAATTAGTTATATGTCCGTTGTTTCGATGGCCTCATTGAAGAGCTAATGCATCGGTACTTGTATCAATACCCGAGGCCTGAATAATGAAAAATTATGGGCAAGCCGGTTAAATACCAACTAACATCTTTAATTATTCACAC
>JBAXRR010000035.1:0-11064 GCA_037131125.1 bacterium | reverse complement strand
TTTTCTTATTTATTTTTCTCTTAATTGTGGTCTGTTTAAATAGCAGTTTAGGAAATCCAGGATTTGGAATTTCTCCCTTCAAGTAGGGCTTAAAGTTTGAAACTGATTTTAGTTTTAGAATAAGTTTTCTTATCCCACTTAAATATCCGACTATACAAATAACAAGATAGATAGTGAGTACTAGTGCTAGGATTTGTTGAGGAGTTACATTTTCTAAAATATTCATATGAAGTTAATACCACATAGAATATTAGACAAATATTAGAAAGAAATTATTTTTAAATTGTTATTTTCTTCTTAGAAATGCTGGAGTGTTATCTAGTTCTGTATCTTCTTCATTACCATCTTTACTGGAGTTCATACTCGAAGCAAAGTTAGGTGCAGAAGCTGGTTCTTTCTTTTTACCAAATAAAGATGTTCTTGAGCTACTGTAACTAGATTGAGAAAATTTACTTGCTGAATTTGGAGTAGCTGCCGATGAATTTCCAAAAGAGTTATCATCAGAAGAACTATTTCTAAAGTTTTCTATTGTCTTAGGTTCTAATACATCTTTCATATTCTTACCTTTAAAACCTGTTGCTAAAACTGTAATTCGAATACTATCTTTCATATTTTCATCTATTGTTGCACCAAAGATAATATTTGCATCAGGATCTACAACTTGATTAATAAGAAGTGCAGCTTCATCTACTTCTTCTAATTTAAGGTCAGGACCACCAATAACGTTAAAGAGAACTCCAGTAGCACCATCAATAGATATTTCTAGAAGTGGAGAGTTTACAGCCATCTTAGCAGCCTCTATTGCCCTATCTTCACCAGTTGCTTCACCCATTCCCATAATTGCAGTTCCTGCATCTGTCATAACTGCTTTTACATCAGCAAAGTCAACATTAATAAGTCCAGTTTGAGTTACCAAATTTGAAATACTCTTAACAGCTTGTCCTAAAACATCATCAACTTTCTTCATAGCTTCAGGGAAAGAAAGTGATCTATCTCCTAAATCTAGAAGTCTCTGATTAGGCACAACAATTAAAGTATCCACTTTGTCTTTCATTTCTTCAATTGCACTAAGTGCATTTTGCATTCTTCTTTTACCTTCGAAATCAAATGGTTTAGTAACAACACCAACTGTTAGAGCACCTAATCCTTTTGCAATACTTGCAACTGTTGGTGCAGCACCAGAACCAGTTCCACCACCCATTCCTGCTGTAACAAATACCATATCAGATCCAGCTAAGTGCTCGTGAAGCATATCGCTAGATTCTTCTGCAGCTTTCTTACCAACAGATGGATTACCCCCACTTCCAAGTCCCCTTGTTAATTCTTCACCTATTCTTACCTTAACCTCAGCAGTATTTTTCATCAAAGCTTGAGCATCAGTATTAATGGCGATAAATTCAACGCCTTCAATACTGTAGTGTTTGATCATATTGTCGATAGCATTTCCACCACCACCGCCAACACCTACTACTTTGATTTTTGCAATATTTTCACTTTGAGGTTTAATATATGGCACTTTTATTCTTTAATATATATTGTTCTTCTGTTATCCACTTCGGATTCTAACAGAAAATTGCCTTATGGTGTGAATCTTTTGAAAAAGTTCTTTATTGAACCAAATATACCTCCAGAAGATCCACCTTTCATTTCAGGGGCAGCTTTAACAGATTTTGGAGAACTTCCATCGTCATTAACTCCATAAAGTATTAATCCTTGTGATGCGCTAAACGCTGGAGAAGAGATTTCATCTACTAATCCTTCTATTCCTTTTGGATATGCAATTCTTGCAGGAACATCGAAAGATTTTTTAGCAATTGCAGTAAGTCCTGGAAGAAGTGCTGACCCTCCTGTTAGAACAACACCAGCTGGCATCTTAGATGTAAGTCCAGATTGTTCTAGTTGTGTTGATACAAGATCAAAGATCTCACCCATTCTTGCTTCAATTATTCCTTCAATCATTTTAGAACTTACTTTCTCAACATCAGGAATATTTAAGAATCTTAAATCTAACATTTCATCATCGGAATTCTTTTCATCATCATCCTTCTTCTTCAATGCTAATATTTTCTCTGCCTTAGATTCAGAAAGTCTGCCATGAGACATTGAATTCTTTCTGATCTGATCTAAATTTAATTTAATCTTTTCTGCATCTTCTAGGGAAACTCTAAGACCAATAGCAATATCTGAAGTAACATTTGTTCCTCCAAATGCAACACATCCACTATATGTAATAGCATCTTCGATAAATGCGGTAATAGAAGTTGTTCCACCACCAATATCTAGCATAAGAACACCTAATTCTTTTTCTGTGTCTGTAAGAACTGCACTAGAAGAAGCCCAACCACCAAATATTACATCATCTACTCGAAGTCCTAGATTTTGAATACATTTTAAAAGATTTTGAACTGCAGTAGTTGTTGCTGAAACAATATGTGCATCCACTTCAAGTCTTGTTCCACTCATTCCAATTGGATCTTTAATACCACCTTGAGCATCTACGATAAACTCTCGAGGGATAACATGAAGAATCTCTCGAGAAGGCGGAATTGAAACTGTTCTCGCACTTTCAATTGCTCTAAACACATCCTCTCTTACAATCTCTTCCTGAGAAACAGCAACAACACCTTTATTATTAGTGCTTGTAATATGTTTTCCATTAATTGTTACATAAACAGAAGATACGGTAACCCCAGCCATTCTCTCAGCTGCCTCAAGTGTAGTTGCAATACAATTGATTGCACTATCTATATTAACAATCACACCCTTTTTAAGTCCCTGACTTGGTTGTGTTGCAACACCGATAACTTGTGGAGCTTTTGCATCTTCAACAGTGGAGATCACAGCCGTAACTTTTGTTGAACCTATATCTAATCCCGCAATAACTTTTTTAGACATTTTATCTGTTTGCTAATTATATTTATGTAGTCTTAGAGCCAATCACATTTCTAAATTCAGCTCTGAGTATTCAAAGTATATACAAATTCTTTTGATCTAGCAACTCTGAAAACTAGATTACATTTCCCATTGCCTAGATTAGTATTCTACTCTTTAATGCCGATTAATGAAATACCTTGCCCAATGTCTTGTAAATAATCACTGCTAATGTTAAATTTTACTAAGCAAAACTGCCCATGCTCGGAATAAACACAAAACCAAAATATAAAAGAAGTTTTAATCTCCTTTTTGCACAAAATCGCCAACTAGATAGCTGGGATAGACTTTATGTTTGGCTCTCTGGAACCTGTAGAATAATTATCATATTAGCGCTTCTCATTATACTTCTATCATTTGGATATAGATTCATATTAGAGAGAAATCTCAACGATCTAAAAGATAGCTTAGACACAGTAAGCTTCAGATTAAAATCCTACGAAAAAAGGCAATCAGAAATAGCACAAGTACAAGCAGAGATAGTTTCTTACAATACTGTTTGGAAACAATTTTCAAACTTTGCAACTAATATAGATGACGTCATAGCATTAGTTCCTAAAAATATAAGCGATATGAGTTTTTCAACAAGTTTAGTGGGAATACAACTTAGTGGAACAGGTGCTAGGTCAATAATTGCCCAAATTGAAAATAGCTATAAGAATTCACCGCTATATATCAACGTAGTACTTTCAAATCTTAGCCAATCTAAAAAGAATTCATCCTCCACAGATGAGGATCTTACATTTAATTTACAAGGTAATTACGCAAAAAAGATACAAAGAGCAAGTCTATTCTTAAGTGATAAAACGCAATAATATATGAACCCAAATGTTGTCCACTACAAAAGGAACATATTTAAAGATATTTTTAAAACGTCTCAAAGAAAGACGTATACTACGCTTGGAGTTACAATCATCCTTGTCGTACTCTTATCTCTCGTTGCAATTCGTCCAACAATTATCAAAATTGGGGAGATTCAGTCAGATATAAAAGCAAAAGAGAAGTTAAAAATTGAGCTTGAGGATAAATTAAAGACACTTACAATACTTGATCAGAAATATAGAGACTATGAGCAGATTATTCCTTTACTTGATCAAGCCATTCCAGCAAAGTCTGACACTGCTTCGCTTACCGCAAATATAAGCGAGTTAATTAAAAGTTATGGTATGACATTGAACTCAATACAATTTGCGGATTCCGTTGTAAGTACTGGAACAAATGCTAACCAAGGAATAGGAAACTTATCTATAAAAGATGATCTCGGACTGACCAAAATATCACTTACAATAGATGGGACTTACGAAGGAATAAAATCATTTATCAAAGCTTTGGAGTCTTACCCAAGACCAATGCACATTGCTAGATTCTCTCTAGCTTCAAATATGTCATCAAGTGGAAGTAAATCAGGTAATAAAACGAGTAATAGCTCAACAGTATCGGATAATGTATCTATAAACATGGAAGTGTACACATTACAAAAAGCAACTACAAAGTGAAGAGTAACAATTATTAATACGAACATATGTCAAAAGGTTGGATAATATTTTTAACAATTACAGGATTACTAATACTATTCGTAACAGGATTTCAAATAGTATTCTTTTTAACTCCTGACAAGAATTTAAATATATTTAACCCACCAAAGGCTGATACTAACTTTCAAACGGAAGTGCTTCAACAGATTTATGACAACCAAAAATGGGTTCTTATTAATAACGACACTCTTCAACCAAATGTTATTGAACAATTCACACCACCTTCAACATCAAGCTCATCTTCATCGTCTGCTGGAAAATAGAAAAAGGAATTAAATAATTAAACAACTATCTCCATAGCTTAAAAACTTGAAGCCTTTTGCCATAGCCTCTTTATATCCATTAAATAGGTAATCCCTACTTTCTTGAATTAATTTTCCACTATCTGGAGAAATGTTTGCTCTTTTTGCAAACTGGTTATTAATAAATCCAATAGTTAGCATAAGAGGAGTACTTCTTGGGGCATGAAAGTTCGTAATGAGTTTAGAAACAACATTAAATTTCTTAGATGGATATAAGAAAATATCTGCTTCATCTTGATAATCCCTCACAAGAAGATTAGAAAAATCACTCATAAGATTTTGTTTCAAATAGAGATGTTCTAGAGTTCTTGTTACAGTAGTCCCAACTGCCACAATATTTTGATAGTTACTTTTAATCTTCTTTACCAGTTCTTCTGGAATCTCGTAGTACTCTTTATGCATAATATGCTGTTCTATATTGTCCACTTTAACAGGATTAAATGTTCCATATCCACAATGAAGTGTTAGAAAATCTATATCTACACCCTTATTAGTCAACTTATCTTTTAAACTATCTGTGAAATTAAGACTTGCTGTTGGTGCTGCAACAGATCCAACATCTTTTGCAAATACACTCTGGTAGCGAGTTTTATCTTCATCCTGATCTTCTCTCTTCATGTAAGGTGGAAGTGGTGTATGACCATATTGCTCAAGAAATTTTGCAACATCAATATAGCTATTAATTGGAATGAATTTCTTATTCTCAAGAAGTGAAATTACACATTTCCCATTCGGAAGTACTTCTTCAATAATTACTGAATGTTCTTTTGAAAGTTCGAATATCTCACCTGTTCTAATATGCCCTTTAAAAATACATTCAATTCTATTACCCTTGTAACCGATATGATTTTCTAGAATAAATATTTCAATCTTTCCGCCATATGGATTCAAAAACTTAAGTCTTGCTGGAACTACTTTTGTTTTGTTTAGTATTAAAAGTTCATCTCCTTTAAGATATTTGCCTAGATTATAGTATTTATCAAATTGGTGAGTTTTTTTTGAAGTATCAAGTATTAGCAAATTGGACTCTCCCCTAATTTGAGGAGGGTTCTTTGCTATATATTCTTCGGGAAGAATGTAATCAAAGTTATTTGTTTGCATGTTTGTTAATTGCTATCTTGTCTAGGAGTATATCAACTGTTAAAGAAATTAGCTGTAAAATAGACGAAGATAACATTAATAGAGTTGCTAGCGGAAGAATAGCAACCCCCTGAGTCTGAGATGGAGTTAAGTTTGAAATATCAGATCCTGTTGTTGTACTATTCAACACCTCACTAGATGCGTATCCTATTTGCTGGTTAAAATATACATTAATAATTACTAGCAATGCTACTGGTGTAATTAATAGTAGTATTTTGGAAATAACCATTAGTGGATTCTTGGCAACTTTTACTTTTGAACTTCTAAAGAATATGAGGAATAGGAAGTAGAAATAATTTACAAAAACTATAAAGCTTAAAATTCCTGCTGAAGGAACAAGTAAAGCGGCAATGGTTAACACAAGTAAGAAGATACCTAGATAGTAAACAATTTTATTATCTTTATACTTCTGTCCAGTCAAGGAATTATACAGTAGTAAGGCGAAGTGAATCGCAAAAGGTAACAAGAAAATTAATTGTAGTATAATTAGGGCAGTCATATGAACAATATATTTACTAAAACATTATTAGCATATTTACGAGTCTGTGCAAAGCTCCAATTAAAGAAACACAGACCTTACATAATCGGGGTAAGCGGCTCAGCAGGGAAAACCTCAACTATGCATGCCGTATACGCCATTTTGAAAGACTATAAAAAATGTAAATATTCTAAGAAAGCTAATAGTCATACTGGAATTCCTTTAGACATATTAGATTTACATCCTAAAGATTACACTTCAATAGAATGGATTAAACTTAGTTTCCTATGTATATGGAAACTCATTACCTACTGGGAAAAATATGACATATATGTAGTTGAACTCGGAGTAGATGATATTAACGAACCTAAGAACATGAAGTATTTACTTAAAATTCTTGTTCCAGATATTGCGATATATCTGAATGTAAATAGCGTTCATGGTGCAAATTATGAAAATAAAGTTAATGACAAACTACTCTTAAATCTTCCAGAAGAAAAAAGTAAATATCTTGAACAGATAAAGGATTTAATCGCTAAGGATAAGAACCTCTTGATACAAGCAGTAGATAAATCTGGACTTGTTGTTTTAAATTCAGATGATCCTAGAGTATTGAAAAGCAAGGAATTAGCAAGTGCAACAACTTACCTTGTTAAAGAGATACCAGAAAAGGAAGCAAAAATGTTGGTAGCAGACGAAAAACTTGATGCTTTAATGAGAAAAAGTGTTAAGGAAGAAACTACAATATATTACTCAAATACTAGAAATCAGGGAGGATTTGCATTTGATTTAATCGTAAACTCTAAACTTTATACAATTCACTTCCCTACTCTAATCCTTCCTAAACACTTTGCAGTAACATTTGCTTCAGCTCTAGCAATTGCATATTACCTAAAGTTAGATATGGAAGGAGCTATTGAGTCTCTTATTCAAAATTTTGAAATGGAACCAGGTAGAAGCACTATCTTTAAAGGTATTCATAATAGTATTATTATTGACTCCAGCTATAACTCAAGTAAAGAGTCATGTATGGATATGCTAGATCTTCTTTCTAGTTATAAATTTCAAGAACTAGACAAGTCTCAAAAGAAAAAACCATATAGAATAGCGGTTTTAGGAGATATGAGAGAACTAGGAACTAACTCACGAATAGAACATGAGGACTTAGCAAATATAGCTTTTGATAAAGCAGATGAATTCTTTCTTGTAGGAGTTGATATGAAGAACTATTTTATCCCAAAGTTATTAACACTTGGAATTAATAAATATAAAATTCACTGGTTTGATAAAGCAGGAGATGTAGCTAAAGCCATTAAAAAATTCTTTAGTGCATATTTTGACACCAAAGATTCATTTTCCGATGTAGACGACTTCTATTCTAAATACATAGACAAACAAACATTCCAAAGCGACTATTTACCAGTAATACTTGTAAAAGGATCTCAAAATACAATATTTCTTGAGATAGTAGTTGAACAGCTTCTTAACAACCCTCTGGATAAAGAAAAATTATGTAGACGGGGAAAAATTTGGGATAAACAAAGAGTGAAATATATTTAGAGTATGATAATATAATCTATATACCTTTTAACTCAAAATACAATGACTAGTGATGACTTCTCTAAAATAATTCTTTCAATCGCAGGAACCATTGGAATAGTAAGTATCTCTTTAGGTATATTAAAGGTCTTACTAAGTGCAGGAAATA
This sequence comes from bacterium, assembly GCA_037131125.1. Lineage (GTDB taxonomy): Bacteria > Patescibacteriota > Dojkabacteria > JBAXKR01 > JBAXKR01. The sequence continues at coordinate 2,970 of JBAXRR010000035.1, read as the reverse complement.
ACCTAGACGATCTTAGAAAAACCACTCAGAATATGGGTAAAATAACTGAAAATTTTGTTGAAGAACAAAAGCATTTAGACATAGTTCTATTAAACATAGAGGGAATCTCTTCAGATCTTAAGGATATGCTTGGTTTTGTAGGGAAAATCGGAACTGCAATAAAGAAATTTATCTAACTTTAATTATTACTTTAAAATCATGTCAAGAAACGATACTGCTTCATTTGTAAGTGCTGTAATACTTGGAGGAATAATTGGTGCTACACTAGGAATACTTTTTGCTCCAGCAAAAGGAGAGACAACAAGAAGAGCTATTAAAAAAGAAGCAAATAGGATTTCAAAAGATATGGAAAAGGAAGCAAAAGAGTTTGTTAATGAAAAGATTGACCCTATGATAAAAGATGTAAAAGAAAAGATGGAAGATGCAAAGGGAGACGTAGATAAATACGTAGATAGCAAAAAGAAACAATTAGCATCAAGATTAGCAGAATAATTATTTTAGTAATTAATATCATGACAGTAAATTCAGCATCCTTTGAAGGGGAAGTTCTCAAATTTGATGGTGTTGCTATTGTAGACTTTTGGGCTACATGGTGTGGACCATGTCTAATGCAAGCTCCTATTCTTGAAGAACTAGCTACAGAATTAAAAGACAGCAAAGATGTAAAAATATGTAAACTAGATACCGATGAAAATTCAGATATAGCTCAGAAATATAATATTATGAGCATACCTAACCTTAAATTCTTCAAAGGTGGACAAGTTGTAGGAGAATTAGTTGGTCTTCAAACAAAGCAAAAGATAAAAGAGAAACTAGAAGAGCTATCTAAATAGTTCATTTTCCTAAACAAGACTCTAAATAAATGATAGACTAGATTAGTTTATTAATACCTACATATGGGTCTATTTGGAAACAAACAAAACGAAGATGAGCTTAAGATTCTAAGAGAAAAAATTCGAGAACTTGAACAAAAAACAAAAGATCCAAAAGAGAACCCGATCGAATTTGACACCCCTCTCGAAGAACTTTTTTCATGGAAATCCCCTTCTAGGGTTTTTGTTGCAAGAGATAAAAGTTGGTTTCTAAAGGTTGCTGCAGCATTTCTCGTAATAATCCTTCTCTTAGCATTTCTTCAAGAAATCGTTCTTATCATCGTCCTTATTGCACTTCTCGGACTCATATATATCCTATCAACAGTACCACCTGACATTGCAGAGCATGCAATAACTAATCGAGGAATTAGATCCTTTGACAAAATGTATTACTGGAAAGATCTCGGTGATTATTGGTTCTCAGTTAAACAAGGTTTTACCCTTCTAAATGTTGATACCAAACTAAGATTTCCTTCAAGAATAATAATGGTAGTAAAACCAGGTGATGAGAAAGAAATAACTAAAATACTTACAGATAAACTCAAATACCTAGTTATGCCAGAAGATAAGAAACAAGGCTGGTTAGCAAGAACTTCAGATGGAATTTACCAAAGCAAAGAAGAAGTTCTATTTGGAGATGAGGAAAAATCTAGCAAAGGACCAATACAAAGTACAGATAAATAGACTTCATTTTTACACTCCCTCTACACTTGTGAGATAATTAATCTTAGTTATGTCCCCGTAGCTCAACTGGATAGAGCACCACTTTGCGAAAGTGGTTGTTGAGAGTTCAAATCTCTCCGGGAACGTATGGAGAGGTGGCCGAGTGGTTTAAGGCGTCGCTCTCGAAAAGCGATTTCTGCTATGCAGAACGGGGGTTCGAATCCCTCCCTCTCCGAATTAGTTTATTTGGTCATTTTAATCATAGTAATATTATAATGTGTCGTTGTATAAAAATCCTACAAGTAGCAAAATGTGAATAAAAGATATACGAGAAATATCAAACAGTTAGGCTAAAATATGAAAAGTGCTTTTACCAAGAAAAATTATTACTCGTTAATTATAAATATATATGAAAAAAGCTTTGTTAGTTATTGACGTACAACAATTCTTTATCAATGATTCATCAAAATTTCTCCCGATAAAAATAGCGGGATTTTTGCAGAAGAATAAGTTTGATTTTGTCTATTTTTTTAAATTTGCCAATAGCGAAAATTCAAATTGGGTAAAAGTTCAGAAGTGGAATAAAATGATAAATAGTGACGAGCAAGAAGTTGCTAACGAATTAAAACCATTTCTGAAATCTGATAATGTATTTGTAAAAGAATCCAACTTCTCTGTTTTTTCAATAAAGGCATTTAATAACATTTTAGAGAGAAACGAAATCAATGAATTGTTTATTTGTGGCATGGATTCGGATGCTTGCGTATATGTTTCAGCAATGGAAGCATTTGCGAGAGGTTTCGACGTAAAAGTTTTAGAGGATTTATGTGCAGCTTCACATGGCAATGAGTATCACAAATCGGCAATTAAAATGTTGCAACGCAATTTAGGAGAATCGACAGTAATAAGCTCAGAGATACTATAATTCAAGCGATTTATAACAACCTATGAACGAAAAAGTTATATTCACCGCACAACTCTTGCTGAAGAAAATACTGACACTAACGCTAATTTAAATATTATTTTAATCTTATGAGAATAAGCTCAGTATCGGTTACTACTAAAGATATGAATAAAAGTATTGAATTCTTCAAAATACTTGGTTTTCAATTTGATGAAAGTAAAGTTAAAGAACAACATGTAGAAAATATTTGGAAGGATAACGATACAAAATTGATGATTGATACTGAAGATATGATTAAAAGTATTTTGGGATATGTTCCAATAGCATCTAACTGTTCTACATTTGCAATTCTTTTCGATTCTGTTAATGAAATAGATGTAATTGCAAACAATCTAAAATCATCCGGTTTTGAAATTGTGAAAGAACCTTGGAATGCTTTCTGGGGACAAAGGTATTGCATAGTAAAAGATCCAAATGGACATATGATCGATCTTTATGCATATCTGAAATAATATTTTCGTATATTAATAG
>JBAXRR010000034.1:0-11330 GCA_037131125.1 bacterium | reverse complement strand
GGTTAGAGGTGTTTACAAATTTATCCCAAAGATCAGGAAGTTTTAATTCATCAAAATATTTTCTTGAAGAAGAAGAAGTTAGAATAAAAGAATTAGGTATAGCCAAGCCGTAGTCAGCAAGACGTACAAGATCTGTAGAGATTGTCCCCGCTTCTATTTTGTCCTCTTCAGTTATCTGATTTAAGTTGTATATATTGGCAGTTGGAAGCATAGTATAGTTTTTCAAAATTAGGTTAGTTTGTCAATTTACGAGATTTTCTCTTACGGTGTCTATATATTTTTCGACTAGATTTATACGCAACAAATATTATTGTAACTAAAACTATGGAAAGTAATAGTTTAAGTATCCAAGAGAAGATTATAACCAATTCTGATGCTTGATAGTTAAATAACATAGAATTGGAATAAATTAAGTTTTCTTGACCTAGTAAATTCGCATATACCTTCACATCAAACAGTTTTTCACCGCTAAAATTCCAGTCTGTTACTTTAAGTGGATGTTGAAACGTCATCTCCTCACCTGGAAATAGTAACTTTCTATATCCATCATTTGTTTCTAAATTTAAATTAACTTCTTCTTTATCTATTACTATTCGAGAAATATTAAGTACTTTTGAAGAAGTATTTTTTATCTTAAAGGTCGAATAGTTAGCCACACCTGAATATAAAGAGTTCTTGCCTTTAGTTATCATGTCGTTGGTAACAGTTACACTTTCTTTTGTGTTTGTTTCAAAGTTAATTTTCGCTATTGCACTAATTTTGTATTGAGTTGGAATGTTTAACTTATCTCCAAAACTTAAATTAACAAGAGGATCTGCATAATTAAATATCTTGATATGATTAAGCCCATCGTTAGTGAAATAGTCAAAACCACTAGCAGATGCTAGGCTTGGATCTACTTCTCGAATAAGCCCATTTTGTCCTATATATTCAACCCAGAACCAAATATTTGCACCTGTTTCTATTACATTATCTCCCCCCATATATATTCCACCAACAACTCTAGATTTATATCCAGCTAGATTGTATAGATTTGAAACTAATACAGAGAATTCTAAAGAATTTAAAGTTGTACTTGCTAGAATCTTTGAAATAGATAAATTAGAAGTTGTATCCGATTCAGTGTATTTATAGTCTGAAGTAATCTTGTCAAAAATGGCAAGGTCTTTATTAGATTCTAACTTTGAAAAATTATCCTGGTAGTATTTTTTCAAATCAATATTTGTTTCATCCGTATAATACAAAGCTTTCCAAGCAGATTCCATATTAACCTTTTGTCCGCCCGAAGATTTTGTTATTTGAAGTCCTAAGTTAATACTTTCAGGAGATAAATACCTAATAAACTGATTCTCATACTGATCTACCAAAATAGTGCTCTTAGGATCTAACTCACTGTAGAAGAAAAGTTCCTGATCATTAGATGTTTGAGGGATGTTTAATGCAAGTTTTGAACTTGAACTACCAGAAGGGATAGTATCGTATTTTACTTTGAAATCAAAACATTGAGTATCTCCAATTGAAAAGTATCCTCCATTCGGATTTGTTAGAGCTCCAATTGTAATAATAGTTCTGTCTCCAGCAGAAGATATTTGGTAACCTCTCATACTTGCGAAGTTAATACTTCCCCAAATAGATGGATAGTTTAATGAATAGGATATATCTACTGTTTGACTTGGCTTTTTAACGTAAGGAATATATAGATTCAAAATACTTCCATATTGATCTATAAGACTTGTCGTATTGTATTCCACTTTAACATTAATATCTTTTGTGAGTTTAGATACATCAGAGCTAAAGTTAATTTGAAATCGGTTATTACTTCCAGTTAACCTGTTTACTACTGTCTCCGTTCCATTTACATATGCTTTAAGACTATCATACTGGCCATCAGATATATTGAATATATAGGACTTAATAAGATTTTTAGGATTGTTGTTATCAATACTCGTTTCAAACTTCACACTCGCCTTTTTATCTTCACTAAATGTGTAAGAATATTTCAAAGTCTTCTCAACATTTTCTACAGCTCTAACTTTTAGATTAAAGAAAAAAGGTAAAGCTACCAGAAGCAATACTGGAGCTAGAATACTGGCAAGAAATATTTTTGAGGGCAGTTTTAAATACATTGATATATTCTACATTTTTATGGAAGAGTTGTCCTGAATTTTTTGATTCTTTCCAAACACTCACTCTTACCAAGGTACTGCATCACTTCAAAAAGTGGTGGAGAGAATGGTGTAGTTAAAACTGAAACTCTAAGAAGCATAAAAACATCTGCATCTTTCCACGTATATGTTTTAGCAATTTCTCTTATTCCCATTTCCCATTCCTCATGTGTCCAAAGAGAAGAATCATCATTAAGTTTAGAAATATCCTCTATTAATGAATCTGTAGCTTTAGATAATTCATCTTTACTTCTCTCTTTTATACCTTTTGCATTTTCTACTTCGTACTTTTCATTTCTGAAGTAAATATTTTTAAGTTGAGATAAAAATGAAACAAAAGTAATTGATCTTTCTTGAACCATTTTAAGTAAGACTTGTTCTTTTTCATTATTTAAATTAATTTTTTCAATTACATCAAGATATTCTTTTCCATATTCATTTGCCCATACCTTTATTCTTTCAATAAGTTTATCTAAAGGAATTGTTCTAAAGTACTGTCCTGCAAACCATTCAAGCTTTTTTTGATTGAATATAGGGTTAGCTTTTTGAAGTCCCTCTACACCAAAAGCATCTACAAATTCAGATAGAGTATATAGCTCTCTATTGTCTTTTGGAGCCCAACCTAAAAGCATAATATAGTTTAAGACTCCTTCTGGAAGGTATCCTTCTTTAATATATTTATCTGCAAGAAATGCACCAGTTTCATCTCTTTTGGAAAACTTTTTACCAGTTCTTGGATCAAATATTACTGTTACATGAATTATTTCAGGAATTGTATACTCCATACATCCATATAAATATACATGGTATGGAGTAGTTGCAATCCATTCAGGACCTCTTAAAACATGAGTAATTTTCATTGCAACATCATCTATTACTACAGCCAAGTGATACGTAGGGTATCCATCTGACTTTAGAAGAATAATGTCATCTAGATCTTTTGAATCCCAAATTGTTTTCTTTTTAGAAATTGGATCTAAAAATTCTATTTTAGAATTGAAAGGGATTTTAAGTCTTACACAATATTTTTCACCTGAATCCACTCTTTTCTTAGCTTCAATTGGATCTAAATCTCTATCTCTATTATCATAATGTGTCCTAACACCTGCTTTTTCTTGCTCAGCTCTAAGTTTATCTAGTCTTTCAACAGTATCAAAAGCGTAATAGGCAAAGCCTTTAGCAACTAATTCATGAGCAGCTTTTTGATACATTGGTAATCTTTCAGATTGCTTATATGGTGCATATGGACCACCAATATCTGGACCTTCATCCCAAGTTATTCCATATGCCTTTACCATTTTATACAAGTATTCTTCAGCACCTTCTACAAGTCTGTTTCTGTCAGTATCTTCAAGTCTAATAATTACTTGCCCGTTATTTCTTTTCGCTAGAGCGTAGTCATATAGAATTGTCCTTATTGCACCAATGTGAACAAATCCGGTTGGGGAAGGAGCAAATCTTGTTCTAACTGTATTATTTTCCATCTTAATTATGATTATATTTATATTCCTTCTATTATATCCAATATTTCCTTTTTGAATCTAGCTTTACCGTACCTAGAGATTATATCAAGTCTTTCACTTTCGGATATCTTAATATTACTCTTTTCAAACCTATCTAAAGCATCCATAAGAGAACTAGAATCTTGAGATGTGAAGAATATTGCATTTTCAGCTTCTTTTGCAATCTCACTAACTCCTCCTTCACCAAACGCTATTATTGGTGTTCCTGAACAAAGAGCATCTAAGTACACAATTCCGAAATCTTCTCTACTTCCATTTATTAATGCCCTAGCATTAGCAAGAATTTCATACTTTGAACTTTCACTTACAAATCCTAAGTATTCAATTAGCTGATGTTTAGGTAATTTATCTTTTAAACTACCATTACCAATTACCTTTAGCTTTTTGTTCATTTTTATACAAGCATCTACTATGAATTCAATACCCTTATATGGTTCAAGTCTACCAAGATAAACATAGTAATCTGAGGAATAATCTGGCTTTTTGAATTTCAATATATCTTTTAGATGATTTTCATCTATTGGAGGATTCACAATCTTAGGGGATTTACCATAAAGTATTCTAAAGTTCTTAGAATAATGTATTGAATTAGAAATTAGGATATCTATTTGGTCAATGTATTTTCTATTATGAGATTTAAAATACCTATCCAAGATCGAAAAAGATCTTCTTGCACTTCCTAACATAAGCTCTCCATTATCCATTGCTTTTTCAACTAATTCAGGTGAGTTTTGTTTTTCAATATCTTTTAAACCAAGAAATTCGAATGAAGGAATCTTATGGTAGTAAGAGATAATCTTTTGATCATTACTTTTTTTTACCCACGTAGCAGGACCACTTGAATTAATTACCAAGACATCATATTTCGAGAAATCCCATCTCCTAAATACCAAAAAAGATAGTTTTCTATATATCTTTTCCAAAAACTTATTCTTAGGTAACCTATCTAATATTGAAGTATGTAATTGACCATCTTTATATTTCTTTTTAATTATTTCAGATGGAAAAGACTTGTCATAAAATGACGTAAAAAGCTCTGCTTGAGGTAGTAGATCTAGGATAGATTCTAGAACTTTCTCAGCACCTCCAAGGGAGTATAGGTAATCATGTAGAACAGCTATTTTTTTATTACCGTTATATTTTAAGTCCAACGAATAAGGCATAACCAATAACCATAAGTATAATAAGCATTATAACAGTTCCAAGTGCATATCGTTTAAAATTGAGTATTCCAGACTGATCGGTATAGTCCTTTTTAGACTCCCTATTAAGCAACAATATAATAGTATTCACAATAAAGATAGTTGTTACAACAACAAACACTAATCTACCAATTGTGATGAGGCCATCTTTAAGATCCTGAGATATATCCATATGCAAAAAATATTAAATATTTGTGTATTTAAAATATACATCATATACATTGTCATTTGAAGACCAGATAAATGCATGCTATTATCCCTTCAAGTTTTAAAATAGTTATTAATACAAATAATATGGCAGGCACTTTTATGGAATATCCTCAAGGTGGTAGTACTGAAAGACAAGGAGCACAGGTGAATCTTACTGGAAGTGATTTAACTCTAATAAAAGATACATCTGGGCTTACTGAAACAGAAATAAGGCTTTTTTCAGATCCAGGATTCAATTTGAGAGTAAACGAAGCTATTAATAGAATCCTAGACAGTACTGATACTATCGGGGGATTTATGGTAGTTGAAAATACAAAAACTGGTGCAGAGATAGTTGGGCCTAATAGATATAGTAGATCGGGTGATCCAATTAATCCTGATGAAGATTACGAAGTAGATGGAATAGCTAATATGGGAGATTCAGTAAGAATATCCATGATTATTCATTTTAATCCACTCCATGAGATGGGATTTAGACCAAGTCAACTAAGAGATTACCTTACAAGACTTAATGCTAGAAAATTTTTCAATCAGGATGGTGTTTTCGACGCATTCACTACCGTAGATTCTAGTGATGGAATATTTTATATTAAACCAACAAAAGTAAAGGCTGGAATCCCATTTTCACTAGGCTATGTATCTATTAGCGGTTTACCTTCAACTCATGACTGGGAAATCTTATTAAAACCAGATACGAGATATATGGGAGAAACCACAAGAATATTTTCTCTAGAAGAACAAATAGATTTATTGGAAAGATCTGGATTTCAAATAGGAAAAGCAGAATTCCCAATAGTCTCACGACCTGATGGAATACTCCAAATAGATTTAAGCAAAAGAAAATAGTTACTGAACCTTTTGCACTCCAAGAAGATCTTTAATCTCAAGAAAAGTACTCACCCAAAGTGGAAATGCATTTTGTGTGGAGAAAGCTGCATCTTTTGGTTTGTTGATTTTAATTATCATGACAAACTTAGGATCTGGATTTGCATCAAAACCAACATATGTAGCATTTACTGAGCTACTATCATAACCTGGACCATCAGTTTTTGGTATTTGTGCAGTTCCAGATTTTCCAGCAATTAGATAATTTGCGGTCTCCTTTTTATATGGTGTAGCTCCAATATTATACTTAAATGTTTTTACTAACATATCTCTCACTATAGAAGCAGAGTTTTCAGATATTACTTGCTCTTCAAGTTTAGGTTGAATTGGAATCTCATCTGTACCATCAATTACTGAACTTACTATTTGAGGTTTCATTCTTTTTCCTCCATTTGCAATTGTCGAAAAAGCACTCACTACTTGAAGAGGTGTCATTGACATACCTTGTCCGAAAGAATACGTTGCTAAGTCAATTTCATTCCAATTAGCAGCTGACTTTAGACTTGAAGAAGTTTCTTCAGCAAGACCAACACCGGTAGGTTTACCAACACCAAATTTTCTAAAGTATGAATCCATCTTTTCAATTCCAGTTTTCTTTGCGACCATGTAAGCTCCTATATTATCTGAAGTTTGAAGAGTTTTTACCAAATCTTTTGGACCAGGAGATGGCACTTTACTCGCGACACAAATATTCCATTTCTTTCCATTGTCCTTTGGATCTGAAATCTCTATACACCCTTTATGTGAAGCAAAAAGTTGCTCATCTGGCGTTACTGACCCTGAGTCTATTCCAGCTGAAGCAGTTAATGCTTTAACAACACTACCAGGTTCATATGGATCACTAACATTCCTATTATTTAGTACAGAAATGTCTGACTGAAAGTACTTGTTAGGATCATATTCTGGAGATAATGCCATTGCTAAGATATTACCTGTTTTAGGATCCATTATTATTCCTGAAGTATATACAGCAGAATACTTATCTCTACCCTCATCTAGTTTCTGTTGAAGTACTTTTTGTAGACCTCTATCTATTGTTAGAACAATATCTCTTCCATTTTTTGAAGCATACTGTTCAAATTGTCCTCCAAGTATGACATTTCCGTAACTGTCTTTCTCTACAGTAGATTGTCCCTTTTGTGGTTTCATTTCACCATCATAGTACCCCTCAACTCCATTATTTGCCTTATCATTTCCATCTATGTCTTTACCCATATAACCAATAACGTGTGAAGCAAATTCGTTATTTGGATAAACTCTTTTTTCTGTAGTTTCAACAATATATCCTTCTAACTTCTTTCCAGATTTATCTTTATTAAGAGCAAGAACAGCATTTTTAGTATCCAAATCTATTTTTTCGGCTATTTTGAAGTAATTAGATGGATTTGTTTCAATATCTGAAAGAAGTTTTGTTTTATCTAGCCCCAAAACAGTAGCCATCTTAGTTGCAAATTCATCTCTTGTTTGAGCTTTATTTTTCTCAGCAGTATTTAGCTCAACTTTGTAAACAAAAATATCATAAGCTGGTGTGGTATATGCAAGAACAGATCTATCTGAACTTAATATTTTACCTCTATTACCTACAGATTGTTCTACCTTAGTTCTATCTGATGCGAGTCCGCTATAGTAGGAGTAGTCTAGTACTTGCCATCTATACAGGAAAACACTTATCAAGATAGTAAGTATGATGAAGGCCCACCAAGATAGTCGTAGTTTAACTTTATCTAGCATGATGTCATTTTACTAAACTCACAGCATCATTGATATCAAGAGTTTTGATATCTGTAGCTTTGACGAGACCATATTTATCTGTGACTATTTGTTCTATTCGGGTAATACTCTGAAGATCATTTATTTGAGAACTTATTTTGTCATTTTCTTGTGCTAAATTCTTTTGCATCTGAATTACATTTGCAAGTTTATCTCCTTGTGTACCGTATAGTCCTAACACAACTAATTGAACTCCCATGAAGACGAAGAGTATAAAGACACAAAGAATTGAAAATCTATTCTTAACTATGAATGAATTTTCGTTTACTATGTTTTTATTTAATCTACTTCTTGTCATATTAGTTATTTTTAATGAATCCTCTAAGTTTTGCACTTCTACTTCTAGGATTCTTTAGAATCTCTTTTGGTGTAGGTGTAATCTCTTTTTCGGATACAGATATTAAATTGTTAGAAATTATAAAGTTATTTACTAATCTATCTTCTCCAGAGTGAAAGCTTACAAAAAGTACTCTTCCACCCTTATCAACTACATTTAAACTTGCTGTTAATAATGTTTTCAAACTATCTAACTCACTATTAACCGCAATTCTTAAAGCTTGGAATATTCTCTGATAGAAATCCTCTCTATCAAATATTCCTTTAATGCTATCTAGTACTTTTAAAAGATCATTTACCTTCTCAAACTTAGACTTTTCTCTTATCTTTAATATTTCTTCTGCTACTATTCTCGATCTTGGTTCATCTGCATACTCTCTAAATATGTTTGCTAACTCTTTTTCACCAAATGCATTTAATATATCTTTAGCCTTAACCGTGTTTCTTACATCCATTCTCATGTCTAATTCATCATTAATATTTCTAAAGCTAAAACCTCTAGAATTGTTAAGCTGATCAGATGAAAATCCTAAATCAGCAACTATTCCTAATACTTTTTTATCTTTCTTTAAAAGAGCAACTAATTCTTCAATATTAGTAAAATTACTATTTACTAAAACTATTTCTGTCTTACCTATCTTGTATTTAAAAGCTTTAACTTTTAAATATTCTATTTCTAATTCTTCCTCTTTAATCTCCACTCCATAATCTTTCTTGGTCTTCTCAACATATGCTTTAATAGAATCCATATCTTGGTCTAGGCCTATTAACAAGCTTCCTTTTGCAAATCTATTAAGATTCTCAATTAACATTTCAAAATATCCTCCACCACCCAAAGTACAATCTACATAAACCCCTGAATCCTTAATATTCAGATTTGCTATTACTTCTTGTAAAAGAACTGGTACATGTTTACTCATTTACTTTCCCTTTTTTGAATTATCTCTGACAATTTTGAACTAATACTCTCGCTATTCTTATTCAAATCTTCTTCCTTCTCACTCCATACCTCATAATCCCAAAGCTCAACCCAATCTACTAAACCTAAGAAAATACTTTCAGATTTCAAATTTGCAAATTTCTTGAGTTCACTTGAAACTACAAATCTTCCTTGCTTATCTAGCTCTACCTCTTCAGCACTTCCTACTAAAAATCTTTTTGTATCTCGAATATTTGAATTTACAAAAGGAATATCTTTAAAGCTATCTAATAACATTTGGAATTTACTTTGATCTACTATTATTAAACAGTTTTCGTATCCCTTGGTTACTATCAAGTTATTTCCTAGTTCATCTTTGAACTTTTTAGGAAACGCAATTCGATTCTTTTCTCCTAAACTATTTTTAAAAGATCCAATTAGCATAAGGTTTATTTAATATTTCACCACTTATCACCACTTTCTGACACAAATATATACATAAGTGAAAAAGGCGTCAAAAAAAAAGATACGAATATGGTGCGAAGAAGCTAAAATATTGGGAAAAAAGAATTACGAGGAGAACAGTTAAATAACTACCTATTTACAAAGTAATTTTTAAAACTATAAATAAGTGTAGATAGTTCTTGCCTAAACTTTACAGAATATGGTTTTCTTGACTCAGATCTCTCGACTAATACTTTCATTTCTTTTGAAAGTTCATTATGCACATAAGCTTTTCCAAGAGTTTTAGAAAAATTTTCATCCTTTTGCCCACTAGTTACTCTTTGTGACTCTTCATTAATAGAAAAAGACAGTTCATTCATCTTTGATCGAACAGAAGATATTACTAATTGCAGTTCATCATAGCCAGTGTTAACTAAATTTCTATCCATATCACTAATAGCCTTTTTGAGTTTATTACTAAACCTTTCAAGAATTGTTCTTGTTCCAAACTGTTCTTCCCTTATTGATGCCATTGTTACTGCGTATCCTGCATAAAGAGATAGATCATCTAATATTTTATATGTTTGTGGAAGTGCATATTTTCTTTCCACATCCTTTACACTTAACTTTGGTTCTCTTTGGGATACTTCCATACTTATTATTAATATTTAACTTTTGTAGTAATTAACTTAAATATTTTCCCCCATTCTTCCAACAAAATTATATAATACAGCAAGAGATTTAAATCTGAATAGGTTCGTTATCATAGAATTACTCTCACTTTTATCTTGAATCCTTTTCTCAATCAACTTACATTGATTCAAAAGAATATCTTTTATCACCCCACTCCTTTCTTCTTCTGGGATAGATTTTCCTTCAGTTTCCATCCATTTATTTATTTTTCCTTCTACTCCATCTTCAAATTGGGAAAGATGTGTATTTACTGTAGTATCAGAAATTAAGCTGAGTTGTTCAAGCAGTGAATCATGGGTTAAATCTGGAACTTTTGCAAGGGATTGATGGAAATCTAAAACTGCAACGCGAGATTCAGTTGGTAATGTTATCGCTACATTAGCTACTACTAATGTAAGATTAATTTCAGCAAGGAATAGAACATCTTCAAGTGTCTGTCTTCTGTTCATCCTTATCGTCCTTTTTTCTTCATCTGCTGATATTTCTTTGTGTATTTCACCCACTAAACTCGCAACATCAGCATCGCTTATAGTTAAAAAATATCCCATTGCATTTATTTACTAAATTTATTGAATCAGTAACTTAATAACTATCAGTTTTTAAATTTGTTTTACATGCCTTTGTATAAGTTTTGTAGCAAGTAAATTTTCAAATCTGTTTCTCCTCACCGTAGCTTCAACAGAAATATATTGTCTTAATAATATGCTTAAGGCATACAAATTACAGTATTGACGTCCATTATCATCTTCTTTAATTGGAATAGACTGTAAGTACTCTTTTGCTTTAAATAACCTTTCAGATAAAAGCTCTAATTCAGTTGGAGATGTGCCAGGAATTGTTTCTTCCCAAGATTTAGCAATTAGAGATAGAGCATCTTGAAATTTCTTTTTATTAACTTCAGTACGAGAGAATAAACGTATAGTACGTTTTATTTCAGAGAAGTATGATGGAAAACCTTTGTTAGCATTTGGTGTAGGAACTTCATTTGAAATAATAACTGCAGTATCTTGTGAGATTATATTTGGAGTCTTACCTACTGATGCATCAGATGGAGTTTGTGTTTCCATAATGTGGTTTAATAGATAAAATTTCAAGAGATTATCATATTAATTTTCTGAAGGCAAATGAATTGTATGGGTTGGGTACATGTTGCGAATTGGTGACATGTTAAATATCTCATAAG
>JBAXRR010000033.1:0-12260 GCA_037131125.1 bacterium | reverse complement strand
ATATATATCTGGATGAAGGTAGAAGTTGGAAAAGAGATAGTGTTAGTGTAGAGATGATAAGAACTAAGGATGCAATAATAAAACTTTCCCCAGAACTGGTCCCAGCTTGGAATGAATTCACAAAACTACTTGAGAAAGAAAGATCAAATCTATTTAATTAATTGTTTATTGATATCCCTTACATATTCATATAGTATGTTTTACATGGGAGATAATAAAAGTAAACTTGTTGTAACTTTAGGATGGATTGGAGCAGCTTTAGTGTTCATTGCATACGCTGGAAATACATTTGGTTTTATTCCAAGTCATACTGTTTTGTATCAAGCATTAAATATTGTTGGTTCAATCTTTCTCTTTATAATTGCCTTCAAAGAAAAAGCATATCCTAATGCAGTTTTAAATATTGTCTGGATACTAGTCGCAATATTTGCAATTGCTTCTTCAATATTTGTGAACAGTAAGTAAGATTACTTATTCAAGTAAGTTTTTCTCATAGCTCCAATAATCCAATCTTTTGTAAATGGAAATATTCTCATAATAAATTGCATAACAGCAAAAGAGAACGGAATAATTGCTCTTACCTTCTTTTTTTTGATTGCTTTATACATTTCGTTTGTAAATTCATCTAATGGCATTAATGTTTTTTCATTAATTTTGATATTTCCTCTGTCAAAGAATTCAGTTTGTATAGGTCCCGGATGTATAGAAGTTACACTGACTCCATACTCTTGCAGTTCATATCTAATTGCTCTAGAAAATCCTCTAATTGCAAATTTAGCAGCTGAATATACGCTCCATTCAGGCGTTCCAAAGTATCCTGCGATTGAAGATATATTAACAATATGTCCACTTTTTTGATTAACCATTACCTCTGCAACATATTTAGCCATTAATATAGTTCCACGAATGTCTATGTCTATCATCTGGTTAATTTGTTCGTCAGTAAGTTTCCAAATTACTGCTGTGTATCCCATTCCTGCGTTATTAATTAATACGTCAATTCTTCCAAATGTTTCTAAAGTCTTAGCAATACTATTCTTTATATCTTCTATTTTAGTAACATCAGTTTGTACAACCAATACTTTTGAACCAAGTTTCTCTAACTCTACTTTAAGTTCATTTAATCTTTCTAAGTTTCTTGCAGTTATTACTAGATTAGCTTTTTCTTCTGTTGCATACTTCATTGCAATTGCTTTTCCTATTCCTGATGATGCTCCAGTTATTAAAACTGTTGGAAAAGATGTAGATTCGTTCATTATGTTTGGATAAAAATTAGAATACAGAAAACATTACTGGAAATATTAAATGTTTACAAGATATTGAATTAAAATAAATATGTATAGGTATTTGTCAGTTTATATTTTTCTACTATCATAAGCCCAGTGAAGAACTGCTTGCCTTTGTTTCTTTCTACAATTTATATCTCCTACTTTACAATTCTTACTAATTTGGGATATATGTCTCTTAATAGCTTTCCATCTTTTTATTTGTCTCTGATCTTCTTCTGGAATTCTTCTTCCGAGGTAATATCTGCAGTACCACTGAAACCAACCTTTAGGATCTAGTGGATAGATCCATCCTTTGGATTGCCATTCTTTTAAAGATTGACTAGCCTTAACCTGAAAAAAGTTTAGAGATTCATCATAGCCTTGATTACTAATCTTCGCTTTTGTAAACCAATCTGAAGGGAATTCGTCTTTTGAATCGTTCAAATAGTCTCCTCCGAAAACTCCGAGCTCTAACATTTCTTTAGGAGTAAGCTCAGGTTTGAAATCTTTATTGAAGTTTTTACCTTCTTTTTCTTCAAGTACATACTCATAATCTTTTTGAGAATTATTGTTAACTTTAATTTTTTTCGTAGACATTTATAAATATATTAATTTATTTAATGTATTTATACAGATAATACTACAATAGTCTTGTAAATAGGGATATATATAATGTAGAATATATTCGCTTCTTGTAAGCATTTTTTGTTACCTGTATTTTTTACAGTTAATACATATTTTTTAATATATTTAAATGGCAGTCATCGATTACAAAGCAGTTCAAGATAAGAATCTATATAGAAACATTGGAATTATTGCACATATTGATGCAGGTAAAACTACTACTACAGAAAGAATTCTTTTCTTTACTGGTAGAAAACATAAATTAGGAGAAGTACATGATGGTGCCGCAGAAATGGACTTTATGGATCAGGAGAAAGAAAGAGGTATTACTATTCAATCTGCTGCAACTACATGTTTCTGGACACTAAATGGAAAATTACACAGAATCAATATTATAGATACACCAGGACATGTTGACTTTACTGCAGAGGTACAAAGATCATTAAGAGTCCTAGATGGTGCTGTTGTTCTATTCGATGGAAAGATGGGTGTTGAACCACAATCTGAGACTGTATGGAGACAAGCAACAGAATACAAAGTTCCACGACTTTGTTTCGTTAATAAACTTGACGCTATTGGTGGAGACTTCTATATGTCTTTGAGAACTATTCAAGAAAGACTATCTTCAGATGCAGTTGCAATTCAAATCCCAATAGGAGCTGAGATGCAAATGAATGCAGTTGCTGACCTTATTACAAGAAAAGCATATCAGTACTATGATGAGTCTGGAAAAGAAATGCAAATCATAGATTTACCAGAAGATATTAAAGAAAAGGTAGAAGAATTCAGAAAGATATTAGTAGAAAAAGTAGCAGAGACAGATGACACATTAACAGAGAAGTTTATTAATGGTGAGGAAATTACTAATGATGAACTATACGCAGCACTAAGAAAAGCAACTATTTCAGCTAAGTTGTTCCCAGTTATGGCAGGAGCTTCTCTAAAGAATAAAGGTATACAACCTATGTTGGATAATATTTGTAGATACTTACCATCTCCAATTGATAGAGGAGAAATTAAAGGTCACAATGTTGATGATGAAACAAAGATTGAAGTTCGAAGCCCAACAGCAGAAAGTCCATTTAGTGGACTTGTCTTTAAGATTGCAGTTGATCCTCATGTAGGAACGCTATCTTTCTTTAGAGTTTACTCAGGTAAATTAGAAGCTGGTCAAACAGTACTAAACCCAGTAAGTAACAAAACTGAAAGAGTAGGTAGAATCCTTATGATGCATGCAAATCATAGAGAAGATATTAAAGAAGTTGGTGTAGGAGATATTGCAGCTATTGTTGGATTTAAAGAAAGTGTTACAGGAGATACTATTTGTGATATGGAAAAGCCAATAATATTGGAAAAGATAAAGTTTGCAGCTCCAGTTGTATCTTTTGCTATTGAGCCAAAGACAAAGGGAGATCAGGAAAAGATGGGTGAAGCTTTGAGAAAGCTAACTCAAGAGGATCCAACGTTTAAAGTAACTTCTAACCAAGAAACTGGACAAACATTAATTGCAGGTATGGGAGAACTTCATTTGGATATCAAAGTGGATATTATGAAGAGAACTTATGGTATCGATGTTAATGTTGGTGCTCCACAGGTTGCATATAAAGAGACCGTATTGAATACTGTTGAATCAGAGGGAAAATATATTAAGCAATCTGGTGGTAAAGGACAATATGGACACTGTTGGTTAAGAGTAGGACCTAATGAAGCAGGCAAAGGTTATTTATTTGTTGATGCTACAAAAGGTGGATCCATTCCAAAAGAATTTATTAAGCCTATTAACAAAGGTGCAGAAAAAACCTTACAAGATGGAGTTATTGGAGGATTTCCAACAGTTGATATTAAAGTTGAAGTTTATGATGGTTCATATCATGATGTTGACTCATCTGAAGCATCTTTTGAAATGGCAGGTTCTATTGCCACAAGAGAAGGACTTAAGAGAGCCAATCCCGTTCTACTTGAGCCTATTATGCAAGTTGATGTTTACGTTCCAACACAATATGCTGGAGATGTAACAGGTGCACTATCTTCTAAAAGAGGTCAAATAGAATCTATGGAAGATAAAGGTGCAGGACTTCAAGTAATTAAAGCTAAAGTACCACTTGGAAAGATGTTTGGATGGACAATGGAACTCAGATCTATGACTTCAGGAAGAGGTAGTAGTTCAATGGAGTTTAGTCACTATGCTCAAGTTCCTTCACAATTAGTAGCTGAGCTTGTTGGTGATAAATTAAAGAAATAGTTTCAAATGGGAGTAGAAAATTCTTATAAAGAAAACTATACTCCCGTTACTGCTGCTAAAGATTTTTACATAATCGCCTCAGGTGGAACAAGCCCAATGAACTCTTTCGGCAAGTTATCTGTATATCCAACAGGTGAAAGTAATTCTCCGTATTCAGTAATAATTAAGCCAAAAATTGTAAATAACGATGATATTGCAAAAGTTACTTGGGCTATTCCTGAAGGTGATGATGCATTTCAAAGAAGTGTTAACTCACTCATTATCGAAAGACTTAGAACATTAGCTGGACAATTTACAAATGAAAGAATTGGGTTTGATTCTCCTGAACCTTCACAATTGGGAGAATTAACAATAAAATTTGGTGAAAAAATAGTTCCTTCTGATACTAAAATACCCCCATATATTGATATCTTATACCTTCTTGCTGAGTTAGACTTATCTCCTATTACTGATTCTGGAGAAGTAAATCTTGAATGGATAGATGAAGCTTCTTCTGAAGATTTCACATTAGTAGACGCAACAAATACATTTAAAGAGTTATCATCTAGAAATATTATTGAAAATAAAGCGTTTTTGGAATTTAATATTGAGATGCCAAACAATACTAATTGTAAAGTTTGGGTTGTTTCTTTGCCATCTCCAAATAATGTTGCTTCTGTTAAATGGTTTCCATATGAAGGTAGTTTTGGAAAATTACTTAATCGTAAGATGTTTACTATTCTTTCTCATATTGCGGAAGAATCCTGCACTGAGAATATAGATTTTGATATTGAAGCAGACGAATCCTTTGCGAGGTTTAAAGTAACTTTCAAAGAAAAAAATTCTGGTGAAGTGGCAAAAAGGATTAGATGGCAATCGTATCCCTATTAATCATTATATTATTGTATCTAAATTATCAGTCACAATTATTACTATTATAATTAAGTATCTAGATGATATAATAGACGTAGTTAGTAATACTATATTAGGAATGTTCTTCTAAGAAATTCCAAATGGAAAAGAAATTGATATTAAATGGAGTATTTATTAATTTGTGCCCTATTTCGCTTGATTGAGCTGTTCTGATTTGTTAATATCAGAAAGTCTATTTTTATATTGACTATTATTTATTTGCCCACTGTTGAATTAAACAACAACAGTCATTAATTATTAATAAAACAATATGGCAGACACATTTCAAAGAACAAAGCCTCACTTGAACGTCGGAACATTAGGACACGTTGATCATGGTAAGACTACAACAACAGCAGCTTTATTAGCAGTATCTAAAGCTCTTGGCTTTAATGCACAATCAAAAGGATATGCAGATATTGCAAAAGGTGGAGTTGTTCGAGATAAGAACAAGATTGTTACTGTTGCAACTTCTCATGTAGAATATGAAACAGCAAAGAGGCACTACGCTCATGTAGACTGTCCAGGACATAAGGATTATATTAAGAATATGATTACAGGTGCTGCACAAATGGACGGTGCTATATTAGTCATTTCTGCAAATGATGGTCCTATGCCACAAACTAGAGAACATATCCTTCTTGCAAGACAAGTTGGTGTTCCTAAAATGATCGTATTTTTAAACGTATTTGATGATAATCAAGATCCTGAACTTTTAGCTTTAGTTGAAGAGGAAGTTCGAGATTTATTAACAAAGAATGGTTATGATGGTAAGAATGCACCTGTTATTAAGGGATCTGCATACAAAGCTTTAAATAACCCATCTGATCCAGAAGCACAAAAACCAATGGTTGAGATATTCAATGCTTTGGATACTTGGATTACAGAGCCAGTAAGAGATACTGATAAACCTTTCTTAATGTCAGTTGAGGATGTGTTTTCTATTACAGGTAGAGGTACAGTTGCAACTGGTAGAGTAGATCGAGGTGTTGTAAAAATAGGTGATGATGTTGAAATATTAGGTCTTTCAGATAAAATTGATAAGAGTACTGTAACTGGAGTTGAAATGTTTAATAAATCACTAGAACAAGGTCAAGCTGGAGATAACTTAGGAGTATTGTTAAGAGGTGTTGAGAAAGATAATATTCAAAGAGGTCAAGTTATTGCAAAACCAGGAACAGCAAAAGTTCATACAGAATTCGAATGTGAAGCATATATCTTAAGTAAAGATGAGGGTGGTAGAAAGACATCATTCTTTAAAGGATACAAACCACAATTTTACATCGGAACTACTGATGTTACTGGTGAAGTAACTTCATTATCTGAAGGTGTTGAAATGGTTATGCCTGGAGATAATGCAAAACTAACAGTAAAACTAATTGTACCTTGTGTTCTAGAAGAGAAGAAAAAGTTTGCTATTAGAGAAGGTGGAATTACTGTCGGAGCAGGAGTTGTAACCAAGATAATTAAGTAAAAAAAGAGAGGAGGTGCAAGCCTCCTCTTACTATATGTATTTTTAGCTCTTTATTAATTAAAGGATTATGCAAAAGATAAGAATAAAAATTAAGGGGTTTGACGCAAAATTAGTAGATACTGCTGTAAAGCAAATTATTGAAGATGTTGTTAAAAGCGGTGCAAAGATTGCAGGTCCAGTCCCAATACCTAATAAAAGAAGATTAATAACTGTTTTGCAAAGTCCTCATATTGATGCAAAAGCAAAAGAGCATTTTGAGATTATAACTCATGCAAGAGTGATAGATATTTTAGATTCAAACGCAAAGACTATTGAATCCTTGACGTATTTACAAGTACCATCAGGAGTTTCAATAGAGATAAAATAAGACGTATGATTTTAGAATGGGATGTCCGTCCCATTTTTTGACATTATAAATATTAAAAATAAAAGTGAAGGCAATACTAGCACAAAAAAAAGGAATGACTCAATTATTTGACTCAACAGGTAATGTAAAGCCTTGTACGGTTTTAGATATCTCTGATGTAAAGGTAATTGGTTTTAGAGAGGAAAAACGAGATGGTTACCAGGCATATATTTTGGGAAAAGATGCAAAGAAGGTAAAGAGTGTAAATAAGGCAGAGAAAGGTAAATATGAATCAATTGATTTTTTCCCAACATATATAAGCGAAATTAGAGATGATCAAACAGAATTAAAAGCTGGAGATACAGTATTACCAACATTGATTTGTAAAGAGGGTGATTTAATTAGTGTTAGTGGAATGACAAAAGGTAAAGGTTTTGCAGGTGTTGTAAAACTTCATCATATGCATGGTGGTCCAAAAACTCACGGTCAATCTAACAAACACAGATCCATCGGTTCTATTGCTTCAGGTCAAACATTTGCTCACGTAGCAAAAGGAAGAAGAATGGCTAGAAAGATGGGTAATGATAACGTAACAATCAAGAACTTAAAAGTACTTAAGATAGATGAAGCGAATGGAATAATGTGTGTTCAAGGAGCAGTTCCAGGAATGAAAGGTACATATATCATAGTTAAAAAGGTTAAATAATGAATAGAGCAGTATTACTAGATAAAAAAGGAAAAAAAATAGAAGAGTTAGAGTTACCAGAGATATTTAATGAGGCTAAACCTAACAAAGATCTTGTTGCTCAAGCAGTTAAGATTTATTTAGCAAATCAGAGAGAATCTAACGCTCAGACTAAGACAAGAGGAATGGTTCAAGGAAGCTCAAGAAAGTTATATAGACAAAAAGGTACAGGTAATTCTAGACAAGGATCAGTTAGATCTCCACTTCATAGAAAAGGTGGTATTGTATTTGGACCATCTAATGAGAAGAATTACAAAGTTGCATTAACAAAGAAAATGAAGAAACTTGCAATTAGATCAGTATTAACTCTAAAAGCAAAAGATGGTGAAGTATTAGTAGCAAGTGAAGTTGAGATGCCAAAGACAAAATGGGCAAAATATGCAGAAGATTTTGTAAAGAATTCAAAGGTTAAAGGAAGTGTATTAGTAGTAACAGAAAAGCCAAGTGAGGAAGTACAAAAAGCATTTGGAAATATAGAGAAGGTAACAGTTGCAGTATTAAATGAGTTAAATACATACACTCTTGTAAATGCAAGTAACGTAATATTTATGAAAGATTGTTTAGAAGTAGCATCTAAATTTTGGAAAAAATAATGGAAAAAAATCTTAAACTAGTAAAAATTAAACCAAGAATAACTGAGAAATCAGTTAAGAACGTAGCAATTGCTAACCAATATACATTTACTGTAAATGGCGATGCTAACAAACAAGAAATTAGTGATTTCGTTGAGAAAAATTATGGAGTAAAGGTTGAAGATATTAAAGTATTAGCAATAAGAGCAAAGAGAAAAGCAGTAAGAGGATCTAGAAAGATTTCAATTAGAGGTGGAGGAAAGAAAGCAGTAGTCAGACTTAAGAAAGGTGACACAATTAATGAATTTGATTTAAGTTCAAACGCAAAAGAAACTAAACAAGATAAGGAAACTAAATAACCATGGCACTAAAGACATATAAAGCAACAACACATTCTCTAAGACATACTATTCGAGTAGATAGAAGTGAACTATCTAGAGTAGAGCCTGAAAGTACATTGTTAATTAAACTAGAAGATAATGCTTCGAGAAATGCACACGGTAGAATAACAATGAGAGGAAGACAAGGTCACGAGAAAAGAAACTATAGAGTAATTGATTTTGCTAGAGAGAAGAGAAATGTTGAAGGTAAGGTTATGACTATTGAATATGATCCTTACAGAACAGCATTTATTGCTCTAATACAATATAAAGATGGAGAAAAAAGATACATTATTGCTCCAAAAGATTTGAAAATTGGAGATAGTGTTATGTCAGGTGAGAATGCAGAAGCAAAATTAGGTAATGCAATGCCTTTAAGTAAAATGCCAGTTGGAATTGCAGTACATAATATTCAATTGAACCCAAATAAGGGATCAACATTTGTAAGAAGCGCTGGTTCATCAGCACAAGTTATGGGTACTCATGGAGAATATGTGCAAATAAAGCTTCCAAGTACTGAGATTAGGCTTGTTTTGAGTAGTAATTATGCTACGATTGGAGAGATAAGTAATGGAGATAACATTAATCAACAAATTGGTAATGCTGGAAGAATGAGACATATGGGCAGACGTCCAATAGTAAGAGGTGTAGCACAAGATCCAGCAGGTCATCCACATGGTGGTGGACAAGGTAAAGCTGGTAGACATGGTACAGGTGGTCCACCAGTAGATAAATGGGGTAACAAAGTTGGTAAAAAGACAAGAAATAACAAAGTAACACAAAGATTTATTATTCAAAAAAGGAATAAAAAATAATGTCAAGAAGTCTTAAAAAAGGTCCATACATAGACCATAATATACAAGAAAAAGTAACAAAAATATTACAAACAAATGGTAGAAAAACCATTAAGACATGGGCAAGAGCATCTACTATTTCTCCAGAGATGGTTGGTTTCACTTTTGAAGTTCATAATGGAAGAGAACATATACCAGTATTTGTAACAGAATCTTTAATTGGACATAAATTAGGAGAGTTTTCTCCAACCAGAAAGTTCACGGGTCATAGCAAGAAAGGTAAGATTGCTAAGGCAACTGGAAGTGCTGGAAGAGTAGCAGAATAATATGAATAAAAAAATAGCAATATCAAAATTAAAGTATTCAGGAATGTCAGCTCAGAAGGTTAGATTAGTTGCTGATATGATAAGAAATTCAGATGCTAATGAAGCTTTGAATATGCTTACATTTGTACAAAAGTATGCAGCTAAACCAATAGCTAAAGCTTTAAAGTCAGCAATTGCAAATGCAACTAACAATCATGAGATGGATAAGAAAAAGTTGGTAATTAGTAAACTTACAGTTGATGAAGCACCAACTCTTAAGAGATATAGAATTGCATCAAGACATGGACCACAAGAGAGACTAAAAAGAAGTAGTCATATTACAGTAGAATTAACGGAGAAATAATTATTTTATAATTTTTTTAAATTGGGACAAAAAGTAAACCCTACAGGTTTTAGAATTGGGGTAAACAAAAATCAATTAGCAACATGGTATTCTGACAAGAAGAACTATGCTAAGTATTTGGCTGATGATATTAAAGTAAGATCATATGTTCAAAAGAAACTTTCTTCTGCAGGAATAGCAGAAATAAAGATTAACAGAAATTTAAATACAGTTGCAGTTGAGATTACTGTAGCAAGACCAGGTGTTGTTATTGGTAGAGGTGGAAAAGGTATTGAGGAAGTTAAAAAACAATTAGATGTAATATTAAAGACTAAAACAGACTTGAAAGTACTTGAAGCAAAGAATCCTGCAATAAGTGCACAAATAATTGCTTCAAATATTGCAGAACAAATTGGACGAAGAGTTGCACCAAAGATAGCTATGTTTAGAGAGTTAGAAAATGCAAAGAATACTAGACTTGCTAAAGGTGTAAAGATCGCAGTATCAGGAAGAATTAGAGGATCTGAAATTGCAAGAACAGAGAAAGCTCAATTTGGTTCTATTCCTCTACAAACTTTAAGAGCAGATGTAGACTATGCAAATGTTCATGCACCAGTACCTAATGCAGGTATTCAAGGTATTAAAGTTTGGGTTTACAAAGGAGAAAAAAGAACAAGAGATTAAATAAATACATAGTTTTAATAAGAAATGGCACTACAACCAGCAAATACAAAATACAGAAAAGAGATGAAGGGAAAGATGCACGGTCTAGCAGATCGAGGCAATTCACTTTCTGTAGGTCAATTTGGTCTACAATCTCTAGAAAGATGTAGAATGACTGGTAACCAAATAGAAGCAGCTAGAAAGATTATTGTTAGAGAAACTAAAAGAAAGGGTAAATTATGGTTAAGAATCTTTCCAGATAGACCAGTAACACATAAACCAGCTGAAGTTAGAATGGGAAGTGGTAAAGGTGAAGTTGATCATTATATTGCAATTGTAAAGCCAGGAAGAATATTATTTGAATTAGGTGGTGTTGATGAAGAAACTGCAAGAGTTGCTTTTACAAAATGTATGGCAAAGCTTCCAGTACATACCAAATTTATTACAAAAGTAGCATAAAATGAATACTAAAGATTTAAGAAAACTAAAAGTAGCAGAACTTGAGAAAAAGATTGATGAATTAACAGAAGTGTTAAAGAAAAATCACTTTGAAATTACTAATAGTAAAGATACAAATACAGCAAAATACAAAACAGCTAGAAGAGACTTAGCAAAAGTAAAAACGATATTAAACGAACAAAAATTAATTTCTGATGTCAAAGTTAAATAATAATGGAAAAAGAAAAGCACTTAAAAAAATTAACAGGAGAAGTTGTAAGCAACAAAATGTTAAAGACAGTTATTGTTAAGGTAACATCAAAACATGCTCATCCAAAATATGGAAAAATTATTACTACGACTAAAAGATATAAAGCGCATACAGAAGATACAATAGCTGAAGGTAAAATGGTAACAATCGAATCATGTAGAAAATTATCTAAAGATAAATCATTTAAAGTAATTAAGGTACTGGACTAAAATATATGTTGCAATCACAATCGATACTAAAAATAGCAGATAACACTGGAGCAAAAGAAATAATGATCATTCAGATCAGAGGTGGTGTTAAAGGTGGTAAATGGCATAAATTTGCATTCACTGGAGATATTGTTAGTGCAACTATTAGAAAAGCATTACCAAACGGTGAACTGAAAGATGGAGAAAAATGTCATGCAGTTGTTGTTAGATGTAGAAAAGAGATGAGAAGAAAGGATGGTAGTTACATTAGATTTGATGACAATGCAGCAGTTATTGTGGACCCTAAAACGAAAGAACCAAAAGGTACTAGAATATTTGGACCAGTTGCAAGAGAATTAAAAGCAAAAGGATTTAATAAGATTATTAGTTTAGCACCAGAAGTTTTGTAATTTAAAGTCAAATATAATGAAAATTAGAAAAAACGACACAATAATGGTGATTTCAGGAAAAGATAAAGGCAAGAAAGGTAAAGTTGTTGCTGTATATTCTAAGCAGAATAGCGTTCTTGTTGAGGGAATTAACATGAAGATAAAACATATAAAGAAGACAGATCAAAATGCAACTAAAGTAGGTAGAGTTCAAGTATCTAGACCTTTAGACATTTCAAAAGTAATGTTCTTTGATAGTGAAAAATCAAAACCAACAAGACTTGGAATGAAAAAAGATGGAAAAAATTATTAAGAATTTCAAAAGTA
>JBAXRR010000032.1:0-12352 GCA_037131125.1 bacterium | reverse complement strand
ATGTCTGAAATGCCTGCCCAAGTCCCAAACCCACAAGATAAATTACCACCAACCCAAGCTGTAACTAAACCAAGTTTAATGGAAAGAATAAAGAAAATACCTCCACTTGTTCTTATACTTTTTGCTTTAGCAATACTTGGAGTACTTATGCTTATTGGAGTTATTATTCTTTTTGGACAAAGACCTACAAATAGTTTAAAGCCAACTGTAGGAAAACTTGTTACCACATCTGGTAATAGTCAGGATTCACTGCTTTCAGATAGTTCTTTAAGTTCATTTGGATCTAGTGGATCTTCAAAAAGTTCACTAAGTTCATTATCTAGTAGTTCTTCTTCAATATCTGGAGCTATTGTTAATTCATATGCTTCTACTAGTTCGAGTAGAGCATCCAGTATATCTTCAAGCTCTGTTAGTTCTGTAGTTTCAACAAATTCGAGTTCAAATTCTGCAACAAGTAGTGCTTCTCCTATGACAAGTTCATCTGCAAGTATTGCAGTAGATAATGTAAATAGTGAAAGAAATATTTGGTGTGGAAATACTCACCCATATAGTTTCACTGGGACAATTACAGCAAATGGCTCAGGTGTAGTGAACTATTACTGGTACAGAGATGATACTGGTGAAAGAGTTTATGGGAGTGTGACTTTTACTCAAGCTGGTACGAAACAAATACTTCCAACTCCTACTATTATTTCAGTTTCATCATCAGGTCAAGGAACACTTGTTGCACCAGATACATCTCTCGAAAAGCATGCATTCATTCAAGTCCAGCTTTTTAAGGCTCAAACAGATACTGTACTTTCAAATGTGGTTGGATTAAATTTCTACAGTCTTTGTTACTAATAAAGAAAAATAATAATTTTTGTAACTTCTCTACAAATAACAGTTATAATCGCCTTGTTTATTTTATCTTCATATTTTTATGTTTGGGAAAAAGAATCCAAAAGTTGAATCTGTGAATCTTAAAGATTCAAAAGACTTTGACTACGTAAGTAGTAATGACTATTACTTTGATTCTGCCTGTCAAACTGAAAGACCTGTTAGTGTTATTGAAGCTGAAAAAGAATATTACACTTGTTTTAATGCTTGTGGTCATAGAGTTAAGTATAAGTGGGGGAGAATAGTAGATGACAAAGTAGATGAAACAAGAGAACTTCTTCTTAAACTCGTTGGAAAATCTTCTAAAGAATATACAGTAGCATTCACACTTAATACTACATATGGAATTAACTTAGTATTAAGTCAGTTAAAGTCAGATGGAATTCAAAAAATTGTAACATCTGAAATAGAACATAATTCCTGCTTCCTCCCAACAATGACTTACGCTAGAAATCATAATATTGAAAGAATTGTATTGCCAAGAAGTGAAGATGGGGCTTTAGAATACAAAGAGTCAGATATTTCAAAGTCTATTGTTCTAGTTAATGCTGCAAGTAATATAGATGGAAGAGAACTTGTTAATGCAGAGAAACTTGCTAAAGATATTCATAATAATGGAGGAGTCTTTCTATTAGATGGAGCACAAACATTAGGGCATATTCCTGAAATGTTTAAGAATGTAGATTTTGATGCTCTCTTTTCATCAGGTCATAAGATGTATGGCCCTAGTTTAGGAATAATAATAATTAAGAAATCTTTGTTTTCTAAGATGGATCAGTTCTTTATTGGAGGAGGAACAGTTGTAGATGTAAAAAAAGAATCTTATGAATTAATTAAGGATGATTTAGAAATGTATTCTTCTTTAGAAGCGGGCCTACAAAACTTTGCAGGAATAATTGGATTAGGGGAAGCAATTAAGTGGAGAAACTCTTTTAAAAAAGATGGTATGAATGCACATGACTATGAATCTAAGATTAACCTGTACATGTTTAACAGATTAAAAGAAGTTCCTGGACTTAAAATATTTAACAAGAAACCATCTAGTGTTATTTCCGTATATACAGACAAGATGGATGCACATACATTAGGTATGTATTTTAGTGAGAAGAATATTATGTGTAGGACTGGATATTTCTGCTGTCACTACTATCTTAAGGATTTACTAAAGATGCCACCACTTCTAAGAATTAGTTTAGGACTTAATAACGATGAGAGGCAGATAGATTTCTTAATTGAAACTTTGAAATTCCTGTTAAAATAGAGGTAGTTATTTAATTAGTTAATAATAATCTTATGTTTTGTATATTACTTGCGATCATATTTATAATTCTTTATCCAATTCTTGGAATATTCTCAAAAGAATTTAGAGTTATGTCTAGGAAAGCTATTTCTTGTGCATTTAAGAAAGTTACCCTTAAGCCTTGTGATCAGGACTTTGGTGCAGAAGTAAAAGCAAAATTATTAGGTAAAATAATATTCAAATATCCAAGACTTGCTAAGTTTATAGATAAATCTGCAGGTGTAATTGCATTAGTTATTGTAGTTATTAACATTATCGGTTTATTGTACTTCTTAAATGGAGCTTTAAACTTATTTGTTTATGATACATGTTATCCAACAAATGGAGCATCTTGTTCTCTAAGTGGAGAAGCATGCTCAATTGATCAGGTAAGTAATCCTACACTTTGGGAAACACTTTCTAGAATTCCAAATAGACTAAAGACATGGGAACCAAAAGAATACATAAGTTCTACTGCAACTTATTACAATGCATATGACTCTTCAAAGAAAACTGCTCTTGAGATAATAGATCCCGGATGTATTATTTGTAAGAATCTTTTTGGAAATATTAAACAAGCAGGGTTTGAGAATAAATATAACCTAACATATATTGTTTATCCAATTCCTCAAGACGGATCGTATAAATTTAGAAATTCTTATCTTATTGCAACATACCTTGAAGCTCTAAAGATGCATCCAATTAAAGGTGCTGTTACACCAGCAGATTGGGCACTTATCGAAAGAATATTTACAGGTAAAGATGCTAATGGACTAGATTACCAAGCAGGACTCAACATTTCTTACACTACTGATCAGGTAAATAGTTTCTTCACGGATAGTTTAAGAAGCTTCGGTTACAATGATCAGGAAATAGCTAGTATTAAAGCTGATGCAAGTTCAGATTCCGTTAAAGCTAAACTTTCAGAACAGAAAAACTCAGTTGAGAATGTAATTAAAACAATTAAGATTCCAACTATTATGTTTAATGGCAAAAGATACGATAGGCTTATTTCGGTAGATGATCTAAAATAAATTGATAATATTATTACGAATTACTAATGAAATTTAAATTCCCATTCTGGATAGTTCCCTCTATCTTAAGTATTGTATTAAGCTTTGCTGCTTATCTAATCACTAAAGAAACGTCGACATTTACAACTGTAAGCGCATTCTTCTCCATGATATTTCTTGGTTTGACATTAATTCCTGGGAATCTTGGGAATGTACTTCCAAGTTCAATGAATACTCTTAAAAAAACAATATTTAAAGCTATTGCTAAAAGAAGAGATTTTGGAATTATGTTTGGGGTTACAATTCTTGCTCATGCAATATTTGCTGAACTTAAATTCTATAACCTCAATATTCTAAAAGGTTTAACACCAGATATTATTCCAGGAGGAATAGTTTTATTCCTTGTTGCAATAATGCTAATTACATCAAATTATTCTGTACAAAGAATAGTAAAAAGATGGAAATTAATTCATTCTGTAATATGGTTTGCACTACCAGTTGTTGTTATACATGGAATATTTTCAGCATATAACTTTAAAGGTGAGTTAGGCGTAGTCAATATAATATCTATATTGTTATTACTATTTGCTTTTGCTAAGTTTTTCATTGGAGGGGATCATAGTATTAAACTTGGAGATATACTTCTCATAATCTTTGGGACAGCAGTAGGAGCAATTTTCAGCTTAGTTAGTATTCTTCAAATTACAAATGATAACTATCTGAACTCTTTCAATAACAGCAATATAATATTGAAATCTTCAAGTAGTTCCTCTTTAAGTACCAATTAAATACCTTCACATAAACTTCACTAAGTAGTGGTAATATACAAGCATATAATACATTTTAATGGTAGTAAACTATGAGAATTCTATACGCAGAAGATGAGATTAAAATTAACAAAATAATTACAGCGTCTCTTGAAAAAGATTTATATACTGTAGATAGTTGTTTCGATGGAGTTGAAGCACTAGATTTATTCAGAATTAATGAATATGACTTGGTAATTCTTGATCTAATGATGCCTAAAAAAGATGGTTTAGAAGTGATAAAAGAAATTAGAAATACAAATAAGAAGATACCTATACTTGCACTAACTGCTAAATCTGAGCTCGATGATAAAGTTTCAGGATTAGATATTGGTTTTGATGATTATTTAACAAAGCCTTTTAAGACAGAAGAACTTAAAGCAAGAATTAGAGCTCTACTTAGAAGATCTACAACACATGATGTTGTTTTAGTCTGCAATAACTTAATTCTAGACCCAAAGTCTAAAAGAGTTAAGAGAAATGACAAAGAGGTTGAACTTACTGCAAGGGAGTATGCTCTTCTTGAATACATGATGAGGAATCCAAATTCATATAGGACAGAACAAGATATAATAGATAATGTTTGGGATAGAGAATATGAAGGATTTTCAAATGTTGTTGCAGTACATATTAAGAATATTAAAAAGAAGATTGAAAAGGATTTTAAGCAATCTGAATTAATTGTTTCTGAAAGGAATAAAGGATACAAAATTATTTGTGATGAAGAGAAGTAATTAATAAGATAATATATATTATACAAATATATGAAAAGGGATTACGAAATTGCAAAACTTAAGCTAGCAGGAGTGATATTCGCGATTATCTTTGTGCTTATACAAATATATTCCATCATATTTGTGTATACGAGGTATAACACTATTAACAGGTTTCAAGATATTCCGGGCTTTCCTCGTCTTATGATGTTTGAAGATAGAATCCGAGAAGAAAGGGAATCTACATTAGCTCTAGCGTTTACTACTCAAATAGGTCTTTCTATTCTTGGAGCAATAGCATCTTATGTTTTTGCAGATTATGCACTTAGACCTGTTAAGGAAGGTGTTGAAAAACAAAGAAGATTCTTAGCTTTTGCATCTCATGAACTCAAAACTCCTGTTGCAACACTATCTTTACTTGCTGAATCTGAAGATAAGAAGATATCTAAAGACTTTAAAGAAGAGATAGATAAACTATCTTTATCTGTTGAAAAGTATTTAGATTTACTTAGAAATAACCATCAGAAGGCGAATATTACGGATGTTAAATTAGATGAAGTCATAGCAGAAGTACTAAAGAAATCTGAAACGATATATAAATTTAAAGAACTTGGGATTGAATATACAAAATCTGATGTGACCATTAAGACAGACAAACATATTTTAGGATCTATTTTAAGAAACATTATTGAAAATGCTGTAAAGTATTCTCCTGAAAAGTCTGAGGTCTCTATTGTTGTATATAAAGATGAAATTAATGCAACTATTGAAGTCATTAATAAGTTTGTTGAAACACAATCTGGTTATGGAATAGGACATGAAATTATTAAGACATACTCCAAGATAATATCTGCTGACTTTGAATTTAATAAGGATTCTACAAAAGCATACGCAAAGTTAATACTCCCTCTAAATATTTCATAACAAATATTTTTCTTTTCTTCTGGTAAATGTATAATCTAGTATTATGCAAAATCCTAAATTAAAAGTTGGTTGGTTTTCATTTACTTGCTGTGAAGATAGTTTAATTGTATTTACCGAGATACTTAATACAAAGTTTTTTGATTGGAAAAAAGAAATTGAATTCCAACACTTTAGAATTTTAAAAACAAAGAATGATATCCACAACCTGGACATAGCATTTGTTGAAGGTGCAATATCTTCAAGTAAACAAGCAGATGAACTCTTGAAGGTAAGAATAAATGCTAATAAACTTGTAGCAATTGGTTCTTGTGCCGTAACAGGACAACCATCTAATAAAAGAAATGACTTTCCTAAGGATATATTAGATAAATACAAAGATACATTTGAAAAGTTTAAGTATTCTCCCTCAGTTAAGAAAGTGTCAGATGTTGTAAATGTAGATGATTCTCTTTCAGGCTGTCCAATGAATGAAGCAGAGTTTATAACTAAATTTGAAGGATATATTGAAGAATTTAAAAAACAAAATATAGTTAAACAAAATGCATAAAGATCAAGATATAACAATTGAAGGTATTACAAAGATAGAAGGTCATGCTGAGCTTAAAGTTAAGGTAGAAGATGGAAAAGTTACTGATCTTAAATTCATAATAGATGACTATAGACGATTCTATACTGAAGCGGTTCGTGGGAAGTACTACATGTCAGTTCCATCTACTTTAAGTAGAATATGTGGTACTTGTAGTACAGCACATTTACTTGCGTCAATTGAAGCAACAGAAAGAGCATTTGGAATACATGACAAAATAACTGAACAAACAAGACTTATTCGAAGACTTACAATGAATGGAACGATACTTCGTGATCATGCATTACATTTGTATATATTCTCACTTCCAGATGTTCTTAAAATAGATTCTGTTATAGATATTCCAGATGAAGATTGTCCAGAACATGAGTTGCTTCATGATGGTTTTGATCTCAAAGCCTTAGGTAATAGATTAGCTTCTGTGTTTTCAGGAGCTGCAATTCATGCACCATTTCCAACAATTGGTGGATTTCTAAAGATTCCCATGGATGCAGATTTACCAAAGCTAATAGATGAACTTGAAGCTGGAAGAGTAAAAGCGTTAAGAGGAATAGATGTCTTTGCTAAATGGGAAGCGTATCTTGAAAGAAATTCAGATTATATGTCCTTATCTAGTGAAACTCTTAATTTTCTTGAAGGAAGAATAAGTATTAATAATAAAGACTTCTATGATGAACTTAAGTTTATGGATTTTCTTGAGGAAGTAGTTATTCCTTACTCTCAAGCAAAAGGATATAAATTGAAAGGCGCAAATGAAGATTACTTAGTTGGTGCACTTGCAAGAATAAACTTAAATAAAGACAAGATTAATTCCAGAACTATTCAAGATACAAAGGATTATCTATCTAAGTTCCCTTCAAATAATGTTTATCATAACTGCTTAGCACAAGCTATTGAGATGCTTCATTGTATAGATGACTCTATAGACATTCTTAAAAGTCTTAAGTTAGTAGATGAAAAGCCTATCGAATTTAGTCCAATTAAAGGCTCAGGCGTAGGAGTAATAGAAGCTCCTAGAGGAATTCTTTATCATAAGATTGAAACTGATGAAAAAGGGTTAGTTACTTTCTCAGATGTCATAGTACCAACAAGTCAGAATGTTATTAATATAGAAAATGATCTTCGAAAACTTATTCAAGATAACTTAGAAAGACTTGAGACAGAAGAATTAAAACATGAAGCTGAAAAGCTTATTAGAGCCTATGATCCATGTATGAGTTGTACTACAAATTTTCTTAAGATTAATGTGGAAAGACTGTAAATGCTATGAGTACTTGATAAACCTGAATTAATTGGGATTTTGTACTTACTAGGCTGGACAAAATGGTACTAAATTGGGCAGTCCCACTGGACAGTTTAGTATCAAAATGTAGCTTGACAAGCTACGGAATGGTAGTAAAATGATCAGTATGAATATATTAAAACGTACAATTGAAGATC
Source organism: bacterium (assembly GCA_037131125.1). Lineage (GTDB taxonomy): Bacteria > Patescibacteriota > Dojkabacteria > JBAXKR01 > JBAXKR01. The sequence continues at coordinate 4,712 of JBAXRR010000032.1, read as the reverse complement.
AAGTTCAAGAGTATCTAAAAAGTGACAATATGAAAATATTGTTCATTTGGGGGCCAAGAAGATCAGGAAAAACTACATTAATAGATAAACTTGCAAAAGAATTGAATGTTACTAAGTTTAATTTTGATTTGGTTTTAGATAGACAAAGATTTGAAGCTAGAAGGGATGTTTTGGAAAAAATTGTGAAAGAGAATAGAGTAATACTCATAGACGAGGTTCAGAATTATCCAGAGATGACAGTAATACTTAAAATACTATATGATGAGTTTAAAGTAAAAATAATTGCAACCGGCAGTTCTGAATTAAGACAAAAAACTGGGAAAGAATTCGATTCGTTAGCAGGAAGGTATAAAGAAATATATTGCTTGCCACTTTCAGTTAGTGAAGTGGTTGGTAATGAAAAACCCAGAGCTTCTGAACTTAATGATTTTAGTAAACAAATAGCAAAAAAGGCAGAGATTTGGGGTATGTATCCTGAAGTGTTTATAGGAGAAAATTTACCTCAAAAAGACAGAGTAGATTTACTTCAAGGTATTCTTGATTCATACGTGCTTAAAGATGTAGTAAATATTTATGAATTAAAGAATTTAAAACTTGCTAAAGATATCCTTACAAAGATTGCACTTCAACTAGGTTCTGAAGTTTCGCTTCGAGAAATTGCTAATTCATTGAATTCTAGTGCAACAACAGTGTCTGACTATATTGAAATCTTTATAAAAAACTATATTCTTATACCTCTCCCTTCTTTTAAAACAAATTTAAGGAAATCAGTATCGGAGAATAGGAAACTATACTTCTATGACTTAGGTATTAGAAATATTCTAATTCAAGACTTTAGAGATTTAGATTTAAGACAAGATAAAGGAGGAGTTTTCGAAAACTTTATAATTTCTGAACTTGAAAAAATGCGAAAACTTACGAATGCCAAAGTTAATTTCTATTTTTACAGAGAGTATGGTGGTAAAGAGGTTGATTTAATAATTGAAGACTATCAAAAAAGATATATTTCAGTTGAGGTAAAATCAAACAAAGGTAATGCTCATGATATATTCCCAATTGAGAACAAATCAGATGTAATTAATATGGATAATTATTATGAAAAAATTACTTCAATACTAGAATCTTTTTAATTACCTCTTCTGTTTCATTCATTGCAGTATACATATCCAATGAACTAGGTATAGCTATTATTTTAACTTCATTAATTTTACCCAACTTTTTTAGAAGTTTAAGATTCCAAGAAAGATCAAAATCATGAAGAGATAATGACTTTGGTTTTTCTAACGCTTCGATTTTATCTGTAACAATTACAGATCTAATCCCAAGAGCACTATCCATGATGTATATAGGACTTGGAAATTCAGTTAATTCATCTAAAGATTCTAAAGTTTGAAACTCAACATCAACAAGTTTTACAGATAAGATAGGAAGTAATCTTAAGGCAATATTGTCTACTTCGTAATCTTTATTTCCAAAAACATAGATTGTCATTTATAATCAGCTAATATTATTAAAGTATTATATATGAATTTAGATACAGAAGTTAACAGAGGTCTATCTATTGCGGGAGCTTTTTCTCATAATCCTGCAGTTACAAAACAATGTATAGTGAATGTTGATGGAAGACAAATTCCTAACATGGATATCTACGACCAGCAGTTACAGGAGGTCGATCCTACTGCGCTTCGTGAGTTACTTAAAAAGACAAGAACACTAAACACTATTCTTACAATTATTGCAGGGAGATTAGAAATAACAGATCCATATAATGAGAAGGTTGTTAAGGCGTACATTCTTGGAGAAGAAAGCGTACTAAATCCAATTCCAACCGAAGAGGAAAAAGGAATGTTAGTTAAAGTATGGGTGAAAGGAACAAAGCCTGAGCTTATGAATAGTCATCAACTGGATAGCTATGAACTAAAAGCAGACTTGCTTAACTCTTTTCACCATACCTCACTGATAATTGCCACAGCGTTAGTAGATCCGTGGCAACGAGATAAGGTTGCAAAAGCAATAAATATTTGTGGAATTAGGTATGGTCACGTTGTAGCAGTTGTGGATAACAGAGTAGACGTAGAAGTAAGTTATTTTAGACAAGTCGATCATGCTATTAATATTGAATTTCCGACACAAAGATTTTCTCTAGAAGCTTGGGCAGGTGAAGTTAGAAAAGGGGATCCTGTTGTAGTACATAGAGGAATTATTACTGAGAAATTAACAGAGAAAGAGTTAGCAGATCTGGACAGAAATACCAGAGTTATTTTAGAAAGACATAACCAATATGTGTTTAGCCATTCCAGGAAAGATAAAAAAAATTAATTCCAAAACAGTAATTGTTGAGTATCCTTCTGAGGAAAGGGAAGTATTAAGGGATCCAGAAATAGATGTTTCTGTTGGAGACTATGTAATGGTCCAAATGAAGGTAGTTGTTTCTAAAATAACAGAAGAAGATGCAAAATTAGCACTTAAGGAGTGGGAATAAAAAAGGAAGCCCCTCATAAAGGCTTCCTTCTAATCGAAATTCTTATCTAGTTATTGCATCATTCCACGACCAAATCCACCTCTACCTCTTCCCATACCACTACCAAGTCCAGCACCACCCATTGGACCTACTCTTATACCTGCATCTCTAAGTTTTGTTTGAAGTGCAGTTAATTGGTCAGCTGTTATTCCAAGATCAGATAATAATTGTTTGTCATTATCTACCCTTTGCTCGTCAATCTTTAGAGTTCTCTCCGATTGAGACAGTGCTTTTAAGTCTGAAGGATTAATGGTATTTGCATCTCTTAATTTCTGTTCTTCTGCAATTAGCTTCTTAGCAAGATCTCCATCCGCTTCAGTAAGTTTTCCACTTGTAACAGCTGCATCTATTTGAGATGAGATATCACTAGCTACAACTTGTTGTCTGCTGTCTTTAATTGTAGTTGCCAATTGTTGTGGTGTTACATTAGATATATGTAGTGTATCTATTACCTTTTGGTATACTTGAGCTTCCAAGGTTCCGAGTGGAGATGTTGGGTTAGTTGCAGCATAAGCAACACCAGCACCAAGTACTGACATTACTATGATTCCACTTCCAATAACTCCTACTGCTATTAACAATGGTTTTCTCATTTTAGAAAAATAATATATTAATCTTCAGTTAACTCTGAATTGTTTCGAGAATATCATGTTGGAGTGAAGCTAAAGTGAAGTATTAGCTAAAATTATTACTTCAGATTTGGTATATTAAAAGGAGTAAATAATGTCATTAATAAAACTAATATTTCAAAACTACATATCTGGTTTTTTCGTATGGTGGTACCTTGTTAATCTAGTCGAAATAACTAGGTCAATGTACTTTTTCTGGTGGGGTATATTAGAATCCGTTAAGCTTCCCGAAATGGTTTCCAATCTTTTCATTCCTTTGTATCAGGATGAATCTAGTCTTGGAAAAATACTTTCATTCTTCATTAGACTTATCTGGATATTTGTTGGTGGTGTTATTACATTAATGTTTTCAGTTGTCATATTTATTGTCTTTGTAATATACCTAGTGCTTCCATTTCTACCTTTACTAATACTTGTTAGATAATGTTAAAAAAGATTGGAAAGATAAAAAATACTGAGATAATAATTAATGAAAATTTTGTTAACGAGGTTTCAGGTAAAGAAATTCGATTTGAATTTCTAGATAAAATATTTGGAATTTTAATATGTTTTCTTGGCTATGTTATTCTTTCAACAATAATCGATGGGCTTACAAGTGGAACATTAACAAAAGAGAGTTTAAATATACTTGTAGCTGTTTCAATAACTCTATTCATATATTCTGCATATCTTTTTAGATCTCATAATTCTTTTAGCTTCGGGATGATAAGAAAAGATCTCAATAATATTTCTCCTCAAGTTGGAACTTCAAAACTTAAAGAACTTAATATTTCACCATACATTTCAAATGGTCTTTTGAATGAACTTGGAAGGTCTAAAGATATATTTGAATTATTCTTTCACCTAACAAACCATGATGATATTCGAGAAATATTATTAAGACTTAATTTAGATAAAAATGAGTTAAGAGAAATAGAGAAGAGTAGCTTAGACATTAAAATGTCTGTAGATGAACTTCTTTTGAAAGCTTTAGAAATAGCTATATTTCTAGAAAGAGATCATCTAGATAGTGTTGCAGTATATATTGCACTTCTTGAATATGTATTTAACGAAGCACTTGAAAATTATGGCTTAAACAAAAAATATATTGAAGCATTAAAATTGTGGTTACAAAATACAAGTAGGCTTGGAAGGTATAGAAAAATATATTTAAGAAAAAGATCTTTTAAACCAACAACTACAATAAATCGAGCACTTACTTCAAGGTATTCTCCCAACCTTATTAACTTTTCAACTGATCTCACATATACAGCAATAAAGGGAAATGTGATGTTTTCACTTGCAAGAGATAAAGAAATTAATAGCGTTATTGAAAACTTATCTAAATCTAATAGAAGTGCTGTAATGTTAGTGGGAGAACCAGGAATTGGTAAGTCTACGCTAATAAAAAGTATTGGAATTAGAATGGTTATTGAGGAAGTGCCAGATGAACTTAAAGATATGAGATTAGTATCTTTTAATTTCTCTAAAGCTTTTGCATTATCTAAGGGTCTTGATGATTACAAATCTATTATTCAAAAATCTCTTGACTGCAGCTCAAAAACAAGAAAAATGAAAAAAAC
>JBAXRR010000031.1:0-12895 GCA_037131125.1 bacterium | reverse complement strand
CTGTGGTACCACCTGATCCCATCTCGAACTCAGAAGTGAAACGCAGTTGCGCCGACGATACTCGGATCTTTGATCCCGGGAAAATAGGTAATTGCCGTTTTTATTGTTTAAAGGCTGTTTTGTCTATCCGAAAGGATAAATTCAAACGAAACAGAAATTAAAAAATGTCAAATACTCCATCTCAATCTTCCTCTCTAGAGGATGTCATGACCGTTCCAAATTTTCCAAAAATTTTCAAAAAAGGTAGCCTTGTAAAAGGTAGTGTTGTTTCTGTCACTAAAGGGCAGGTTCTTGTAGACATAGGTGCAAGAGCAGAAGGTGTCGTTAGTGGTAAAGAAATCTTTTTAGAAGGTGAAAAAAGAGAACTACCAAAGGTAGGCGATGAAATTTTAGTATACGTAAGAGATTCAGGCGAAGAGTCTGGTGTTCCAAAACTTTCTATTAGAAAGACTGGTAATGCTAGAAAATGGCATGAATTAGATGAGGCTTTAGCCAAAGATAAATCTCTACAAGTAGAAGTTATTGAAGCTAATACTGGTGGAGTTATTGTTTCTGTTGGTGGAGGACTTAGAGGATTTATTCCTACTTCCCAACTAGATAATGCAAGAATTTATGACAATTTAACAAGTGATGTAAGACAGGGTAATTCAACAGAAGTACAACAAAAATTAGCAACCCTAGTAGGTCAAAAAATTGAAGTTAAGATAATTGAGATAGATAAGCCTAAGAATAGAATTATATTCTCAGAAAAGCTTGTAAAGTCAAAAGCAGATGTTGAGCAAAGAGCTCAGACACTTAAGACTGTAAAAGTTGGAGATTCATTATCTGGAACTGTTACAGGTATTGCTCCTTTTGGTCTATTTGTAAGTGCAGAAGGATTAGAAGGATTAGTCCATTTATCTGAAATATCTTGGGATAAAGTTAATAACCCAGGTGACTTCTACAGAGTAAATGATAAAGTTAAAGTTCAAATTATTGGACTTGAAGATAATGGTAAAAGAGTTGCATACTCAATTAAGAGAATGCTTAAAGACCCATGGGACGAGATAATAAAGAACTACAAAGTTGGTCAAAGAGTTAAGGGTTCAGTTCAAAAGATAGCTGATTATGGTGCATTTGTAAGAATAGCTGATGGTGTTAATGGTCTAATCCATATATCTGAAATTTCAAGTGGATTGGTCAAAGATCCATCTAAGCTTCTTACTATTGGTCAAGAATTGGAATTAGAGATCATCTCTATATCTAAATCTGAGAGACATTTAGGTCTAAGTTTGAAGAGAGTGCTTCAAGAAAAAGAGGGAAATGTTGAGGCTGAAAACTACAAACCTAAATCACAGAAGAAATCAAAGTCAGAAGTAAGTGAGTCTGCAACTGAGTTAGAATCATTGAAAGATATTACTAAGTAGCAGTCAAAAATTTCCTTGATAATGATAAATCAAATGGGTATCTTTCAAAAAGGTGCCCATTTTGTTTGATTCTCTAATAAAATTATTACGCACTATGGTGTGCTTCAAATAAAAGGTGTTGCAAATACGGTAAGATTGAATAACTAGATGCAGTGTACAAAGAAATAGAACTTGAAGTGTTACTTATTTGTTATTTAAATCCACTGGAAAATGGGACAAAATACTAAGTTCGTTTGCTCAAATTGTGCTTATGAAAGTATAAGTTGGTTAGGAAAATGTCCAAGTTGTAATAGTTGGAATACTTTTGAGGAGGAGACTTTGTCGCCTAAAAATTTTACAGGAGTAAATGGAAAGTCAGAGAAGGTTGGGTCAAATATTTTGAATAAAACTGATGTGATAGATTTTTCGAAAAGTAATAAAACATCAGCTGAATTATTAAAGGAAAGTTTGAAAAGAATTGTAAGTGGAAATGCGGAGTTTGATAGAGTACTTGGAGGTGGGTTTGTTAATTCTCAAGTAGCTTTGTTGAGTGGTGAGCCAGGAATAGGTAAATCTACGTTGTTGTTGGAGGTGTGTGTAAATCTTTCGAAAAGTGGAATTAAGGTTGCGTATATTTCTGGGGAAGAGTCTGCAAATCAGATATATGGAAGATTAGTTCGAATTGCAAATTTAAAAGAAATTTCCAATTTGACAATTATATCTTCGGATAATTTAGAATCTGCTCTTAATAAGGTTAGTGAAATAAAAGCTAAGTTCGTCGTTTTTGATTCAATTCAAACTTTATATCTTGATAGTTTGAATTCAATCATTGGTGGTATTGCACAAATAAGGGATACGGCTGTGAGTATAATTAGATATTGTAAGAAGAATGGCATTATTGGTCTTGTTGTTGGGCATATAAATAAGGAGGGGGAGATAGCAGGCCCAATTATGTTAGAACACCTTGTTGATACGGTTTTATACATGGAAGGGGAGAGTCTTTCAGATTTGAGAATTATTCGATCTAGGAAGAATAGGTATGGGAAAGTTGGTGAAATAGGAGTGTTACTTATGAAAGAAGATGGTCTTAAGCCTATTCAAGAAGGTGAAGATTTGTTTGTTAGTAAGAGAATCAAGCCTGTAAGTGGAGTTGCTAATGCAGTGATTTTTGAAGGTTCTAGGCCTTTTGTTGTTGAGACTCAGGCGCTTGTTGATAAGAGTAGTTTTGTTTCGCCTAGGAGAGTGGCAAAGGGAATGAGTATTTCAAAGTTGCAAGTCTTGATATCTATTATCAATCGCCATACAAAATATAATCTTGGGGGACATGATGTGATTGTTAATTTGCCTGGCGGATTGAAAACTGACGATCCAGGGTTAGATTTGGCAATATCTGGTGCAATAATCTCGTCGTATTTGAATAAGCCAATTGATAGTAGTTCTGTAATGATAGGTGAAATGAGTTTGACTGGGGAAATTATGAAAGCTCCTAGGCTTGATTTAAGGATAAAAGAAGCTGTTTTGAGGGGATATAAGAAGATTTATTACCCATTGTCAGCTAAAGATGTTGCTGGTCTTGAATTACCCCTTAAAGGCTCTTCTGTTAAGGTTATTGGTGTTTCGAATGTGTCTGAAATATTCAAGTAAACTATAGGACTTGACAAGGAAGTTGTTATAGGCTAATATATTTATTGTAAGTTTGTTTTTAAGACCCAGAGTCTGGTTCGCGTACAAACTTACTGGACTCTCGGTCTTAAGAATAAAACAGTGAACTGCTTTTTTTATCGAGGTCGGATGGGGCAGTGCCGACCTCGATAAAAAGTGTTGACATTGTATGAGAAAACTCTTAACATTTTCCTAAGCTTAATAATACCCTCAACAATTATCTCCAAAAAACTTATTTATGTATTTATAACTTATTAAATTTTCAAATATATGGCTCAGGTAAAAAGTACTGACGCTGTTAAGGTTGTGAAACCTAGAACTGCAAAGAAAGTAAAAACAATTGAATCAACAAATGAAGAAATTGTCTTAGATGATAAAGTAGTTGCAAATTCTGAAATAATCCCAGTAAAAGTAGAGGAAAAATCCGAAGAAATAGTAATTGAGCCTACGAAGCCTGTTACTGTAGCTAAAGAAGAAGTAAAAGAGGAAAAAGTAGCAACCATTCCTTCCGCTTCCCCCGTTGAACAAAAACAAAATTTGAGTACTGAAAAGACTGTTGTTGCACAGTCAGTATTGCCAATGAAAAGTGTTATCCAAGTTCAACAGACTATTCCTGTACTACCTTCAAATCCTCTCTTAAGTTCAAATTATCAAAAAGATCGAACTGTTACTACAATGTCAATAAATGACTTAGATGTTATGAATATTGCTGATCTTAGAGTATTGGCAAAAACTTTAAAAATTGTTAATAACGAGGAATTCAAGAAAAACGAATTAATTTTAAAAATATTGGAACAACAGACTAGCCAAGGTGGAAACATATATGCATCTGGATTTTTGGAAATTATGAATGATGGTACTCATGGAGTGCTAAGATCTCTTCGAATGCTTCCTTCAGAAAGTGATGTGTATGTATCTGGAAGTCAAATTAAGAGGTTTAATTTAAGAAAGGGTGATTTTGTTTCAGGGCAAGCAAGGCCTCCAAGAGAGAGCGAAAAATACTTAAGTATGTTGAAAATCCAAGCAATTAACGGAAGGGATCCAGAAAAAGCTACGACAAGACCTTCATTTGAAAGATTAACTGCAGTATTTCCAAACAAGCAAATAATATTGGAAACTGGGAAAGACCCAATTTCTACAAGAGTAGTAGATCTATTAGCTCCAGTTGGCAAAGGACAAAGAGGAATGATTGTTGCTCCTCCAAAATCTGGAAAAACAATTTTACTGAAAGAAATGGCAATAGGAATAAAAGAGAACTCACCTGAAATTCATTTGATGATTGTACTTATTGGAGAAAGGCCAGAAGAGGTAACAGATATTCAAAGATTAGTTAAAGCTGAGGTTATCGCTTCAAATTTTGATGAATCTCCTCAAGATCAAACTAAAGTTGCAGAAATGGCTTTGGAAAGAGCTAAAAGACTAGTTGAAATGGGTGAGGATGTGGTGATTCTTATGGATAGTATTACAAGACTTGCAAGAGCATACAATATTGTAGCTCCAGCTTCGGGTAGAACATTATCTGGTGGTATTGACCCAGCTGCAGTTTATCCTTCTAAGAAATTTTTTGGAGCAGCACGTAATTTCGAAGAGGGTGGAAGTTTAACAATACTGGCTACTGCACTTGTTGATACTGGAAGTAGAATGGATGATGTTATTTTCGAAGAATTCAAAGGAACAGGTAATATGGAACTTAAACTAGATAGAAAACTTGCAGATAAAAGAATTTTTCCTGCAATTGATATACTTCAATCTGGTACTAGAAACGAAGAATTGTTGGTATCTAAAGACGTGATTGCTGAATCTTGGAGAATAAGAAGAATGTTAGATGCACTTAATCCAAATGAGGCTTCTGAAGTTCTAATTAACAGATTAAAGAAGACGAAGGATAATAAAGAATTTTTGTTCACCTTGCACGAGCAGATTTAATGGTTAACTAAAATATTAGTTACGAGGTGTGAAAAATATACTTACTACAATTAAATCTAGTTTTGTTTTCACTATCATTTCTTATGTCTTCAATAGACTAGTCTCTCTTGTTGTCTTTATTTTCTATGGAACATTTTCGATTCTTACCCAGTTAAAGAAATTCGTTGTTCAGAATTTATTCTGGGGAAGAACAAATATGTACAAGAACTTTTTCCAAATTTTTATACTCGGATTAACTGTAATAATTGGGTTTAGTGGAATAACAAATCAGTTTAATTTGTCTAAAGCTGAAGCTAAATCGTTATTCTTAATGAAAAATGAAGACCTTTCCTCTGTGGATAAGACCACAAATATTGAAAATAATATAAACGAATTTTATACTAGTGAAGAAAAGTACGTAGTTCAGTCAGGTGATACTCTTGAATCTATTGCTAGAAAAATAGTGGAAAAGGAAAAGGAAATCTATGGTGATTCAATTGACGTTTCTGCAGATAGGGTAAAGCGTAAACTGGATACGATAAAATATACTAATAATCTTTTTACTGCAAATCCAGTTTTAAAGGTGGGTCAAACTCTTACAGTATTCGTTGGGATCGATGGATTAATTTACAAGGTTGTAAAAAACGATACAATAAAGAAAATTGCAGCAAAATTTAATGTTAATGAGTTAGATTTAGTTGATACAAATATTAGGAATTTAGAAGCAAACTTAGGTGAGGACCTACTAAATATCCCACTAGAGGTTGGAAGTAGTCTTTTTGTTCCTGTTAATGATCTTTCTAAAGAAATTCAGGACAAAACTAACGAACAGATTAGTAAAAACAAACCTGCGGTTGTCAATAAGCCCTATAAACCTCAGCCTCAATATTACCCAGCCAATGGTCTTGCTTCTCCAGCAGGAAGTGACTGTGGTTCTTTATCTTGGAGTAGAGGATATTCAAATGCTCATCACGGTGTTGATGTAACCAGAGGTGGAGGATGTACGATTGTTGCAATGGATAGTGGGACTGTAATTCAAGCTAGGTGGACGACTGGTGGTGGTGGTCTTCAAGTTGTGATTGATCATGGAAATGGTTATGTTACGCAATACTCTCATCTTGCTAGGATTAATACTGAAAATGCTTCTGAGGGAATGAAAATTAATAAAGGTACAGCATTAGGTTTCATGGGAAGTACTGGTAATGCCTTCGGAATTCACTTACATCTTTCGGTTTACTATAACAATCAGAGTATCAATCCTGAGAATGCGATAACTAAATGTCAGATAATGAAATCTTGCTAATTTAATTATAATATTCATTTAATATTATAATTGTTATATATTAATAGTGAGCATTATAATAACAGGTAAAATTTGGGCCTGTAGCTCATTTGGTTAGAGCGCTACTATGGCATAGTAGAGGGTAACGAGTTCGAATCTCGTCAGGTCCATATAAAGTTATTTTTAAATACAAAATTAATGTTAAAGGAAAATAAGGGCTATATTTTTTCTTTAGTAGCTATATTCATTTTATTTTTGATAACTTTTGTACTTTTAACCCAAAGTAGGCAAAACCCATATTTTTTTAGTAAGGCTTTAGTTCCATTCACAGATTACATATATAATAAAAAAACAATTGTAATAAATATTTCAAAGAACTATTTGTTGACATTAAATACCAATAAAGGACCTGTTATAATTGAATTGTATTCACCAAATGCCCCATACAATGTAAATAATGTATATAAGTTAGCAACATCGAATTCTTTTGATAGTAAACCATTGATTCTTGAAAATGGATTACTGAATCTCAATTCAAAGTTATTAAAAGAAAATGTTTTCGATGAGATGAACCAAAGTAGTTTAAAACTTTCGCCTATTGTTATATCTGCATTGACCAAAGCTGGATACGTAAGCGATAGTAATGTAAAATCTATCCTGTTTGAACAGTATTCCTTCGGTGTGAAGATCGATTCCAAAGATAGCAGTAAGAACAAATTTTTCATAATAGTAGATGCTTCTAAAGCAAAAGAACTTGACGGATATGCTACAAATATTGGAGTTGTTATATCTGGAAAGGAAATCTTGTCCTCATCGAATCTAACTGTTTTATCTTCATCAATTAATGAAAAGTAGGTATAAGTACTTAGTACTTTTCCTTTTCCTATTCGCCATATTTGCTTCTATTAAACTCATGGATGCTAATTTAGGCTCTTTAGGAAAAGAAGTTAAAAACATTTCTAACTCTTCTTCGGATATTAGCTCTACCGGAAGTAGTATATCTTCTGGAATGATAATTGTTGAAATTTCTGGCGCAGTCATAAAGCCTGGTGTGTATTCGTTGAATATCGATAGTAGAGTACAGGATCTTATAAATTTAGCAGGGGGAATTGACAATGCTAATATTGATTTGAATATGACAAATCAGTCAATAAATAAGGCTCAAAAGCTTAAAGACCAGCAGAAGGTGTATATACCTCTATTACAAACATTAAGTGTTACATCTTCAATGGGTATAACCGCTAAATCGGCTATAAGTATTAATAATGGCACTTATGAAGAATTACTTTCTCTGAATGGTGTAGGTGATGTAATTGCTAAGAAAATTATAAATAGCAGGTACTATAGTAGCGTTGATGAATTAGTTTCCAAAAAGGTAATCTCTTCTTCTTTACTAGATAAAATATCTAGCTCTATTCGATTATAACTGAAAATATTCCTTCAGTCCTAATATTTCTTATCCACAATCCTACCATTACCCTGATCATTGAATGTTACGTAATTTACATAAATTTAACAAAACTATTATATTGTGTGTGATATGCATAGTAATGTGTGCATTAGTCCTTGTGATAGTAGATATGAGTGATATGAGTATAAAGTTTAATCAGAATTATGATAAGGTGCTTTTTATGGGTGAAAGGATTAAGAATTACGTAAGTGATCTTACTGGTTGTTATTTTTCGATAGATCAAAGTAGTTTTTTACAATCTCTTATTTGGGGAACCTCAATTTTAAGTAATAACAAGGATTCTTTGTCAATGATAGTTGATTTTAGAAGAACCGGAATAGCACATTTGCTTTCTGTGTCAGGCTTTAATGTAAATATTATCATTCAGGTAACAACTCTGCTATTTGTTTTATTTCCGAGTAAGTATAGATTAGTATTTGTAAACATTATTGTTCTGCTTTATTTAGTGATATTCATTGGTACTGATAATATTCCTGCATCAAGAGCTGTTATATTTGGAATAGTTTTTACTTTGTCCAAATACTTGGGATATAAAGTTAGTATGAAAAGATTACTATTGTATTATGTTATTTCTTGTTTATTCTTTGATATTGAATGGGTAAAGAATATTAGTTTCTTATTAACTGTAAGTTCTATATGTGGGATATTATTGTTTCAAAGAGTAATTCTTAGATGTCTTTCTAATTTGTTACCTGAGCCTTTTGATGAGGCTCTTTCAGTAACGCTGTCTGCATTAATCTTAGTTACTCCCGTTAGTTCATTTTTCTTTGGAAATATTTCTGTTGTTGCGCCTATTTCAAATGTAATAGTAACTCCATTTGCACCAATTCTTACTGTTCTATATATGTTATTTTTGCTAATTAGCAATCCATTTAGAGAAATGATAGGAAATGTCATAGCGATCATTTTGAATGGATTATTTATAATTATTTCTAAATTGTCTAATTCTCAAATAGCAGAAATATACTTTCCAAAATCATTTATGTTGATACTAATTATTCTAATTAGTCTAATATATGTGACAAATTACATTGTAAAAAATAGATATTGGGAACGTTTCAGAATATTTTTTAAAAGAAGTATAGTATAATAATTCAAATATGTTCCTGTAGCTCAGTTGGATAGAGCGAGGCACTCCTAACGCCTAGGTCAGAGGTTCGATCCCTCTCAGGAACGAATGTAATTAAAATACCAGTTTGTAGGTGATGGAATTAGATGTAAGAGTATCTTTTGATCTTATTATAATCTCGTCAAATTGATTAAGGTACATTTGATTCAGCTCTTCTGTTGGGCCTAATCCAAGTTCAATAGTTCTTATTAATTTGAAGTTTGTATCGTAAGCTTTTAATGTTTTTTGTTGATAGTCTGGGATTATAATAAAATCCCTGTTTCTTGCAAATCTAGGCTCTTCTCCTGGTAAATTACTAACTAATACTGTGGTACTAATTGTAAAATTAATATTAAGCAACTCTGATTTATCATTGCTAATATATATGTCATTTTCCGAATGTGTAACGTTTTTGGTAAATTGCTTGTTACTAGTTATATTAATTATTCCTCCTGTTTTATTAATTCCAAAACTTCCAGCTGATTTTGTCGAAACAAAAATATTTCCTTCTGAGTCTTCATCAACATATACCATCCCAGAGTTAATTTCTGAAGCTGGAATAATAACAGGTAGTGCAAACTGAATAGTATCGTTTAGGGTTGAAGAGTTAGTATAAACTTTGAGTTTGTTGTTTTCAATGAGGTAAATCCCTGAATTTATTATTGGCTTTTGTGATTCATTGAAACTCGCTTTCAGAGTTAAACTATTTGTATTTATGTCAAAATAGTAATAATCATTATTTCTTTTTATGATTATATTGTTATATTTGTTGAATATTATTTTATCAGGTGTGAACCCAAGAATTTTCTTTATGTCAATTGGAGAAAAGTTTTGTTGTGTCTTAAAGTAGAGTAGTGTTGTGAGATCTGAGCTTGAAATGATTCCTTGAGTTCCATCTTTGGATACTGAGATATTTAGATCTTGAGAAGGAAGTGCTAGGCTTGAGTCAATTACTTTTGATGAATATGCATTTTCTTGACCAAGAGCTATATTAATTGCATTCTTGTCGAAGCTAATATAGCTTAGAGACGCTTTGTTTTCAGTCTTTTCAAGCGATATGAGATAATTACCATTTTCACTTAATGTTTGACTTATTACATTGGCTGCGGTTATTGGTACAAGTTGCTGATTATTGTTGATCAATTTGTAATACTTTTTTGTTACGTAATTATCTATTATTTCTATGTTCGTAGAAAGGTCATAGTATCCATTTTGCTTTATTGAAAGAGAATAACTTCCTGGTTTTATTGATGTTTTTTGAACAGGAGTATTTCCTATGTATTCATCATCTAAATATACTCCCGAGCCACTTGGTTCTGACTCTACTACTAGTGTGCCCTGTTTTTCGAGTTTATTTGTCACAGGATTGTAGTTATATCCTCTTGCAAAGACAATGACAATAACCATCACTAAGACGTTTACGAGTCCAAATGTTAGGTTGAAAATAAGTTCTTTGCGCATAATTTCGGTGATATAATAAGCAAAATCTTTACTCAAGATATAAATAAGAGTATATACACTAGTAAATTTTATTACTATACGTGTTTTCATTATAAATCTATTTTGATTAATTAAAAAGATGCTAAGAAAAAAGATTGGAATAGATCTGGGAACTGCAAATACAGTAGTTTTCGTTGAAGGAACTGGAATTATTGCAGAAGAACCTACTGTTATTGCTTTTTCGCGTGAGGAAAAAAAGGTTGTTGCAATTGGAAACGAGGCTAAACTTATGCTAGGAAAGGTTCCTAAAGATATCATTGCAAGAAGACCACTTAAAAATGGTGTAATTGCAAGCTTTCGACTTACAGAAGCCTTACTTGATTATTTTATTAAAAAAGCTTCTGGTGGATTTAGAATATTTAAACCAGATGTAATGATAAGTGTTCCAGCAGGAGTTACGTCTGTTGAAGAAAGGGCTGTAATCGAGGCAGCGTTAAATGCTGGAGCTAATAATGTAAATTTAATTCCGGAACCAATAGCGGCTGCTCTAGGGGCAAATATGCCCATAAGTACATCCACTGGTAATATGATAGTTAATATTGGTGGAGGAACGTCTGAAATAGCTGTGATGTCATTAAATGGAATTGTGTCATTTAAATCTGAAAAAGTTGCGGGAGATGAGTTAAATGAAAGAATCTCACAATATATTAAGAAAAAGTATTCTGTATACATTGGAGAACAGATGGCGGAGAGAATAAAAAAAAGCATAGTTTCTGCTATTCCTTTAAAAAATCCTCCAGAAATTGAAATTAGAGGTAGAGATGCAAATCATGGAAATCCAAATACAATTAAACTTAATTCAAATGATCTTGTTGCAGCAATTGCACCATCACTTGAGGTTATTGCTAACAGTGTTAGAGAGGTTCTCGAAAATACACCTCCCGAACTAGCTTCGGATATTATAGATAGGGGAATAGTGCTTTCCGGGGGAAGTGCAGAACTTCTAAATCTTGACGAATACTTTACACAAAATTTAAATATTCCATTTCATGTAATAGAAGATCCTATTCACAGTGTAATAAGGGGGATTGCAGTTGCAATGAAAAATATTGATTTAGTGAAAAAGTCACTTCTGGGAGAATAACTACTTTGATGCGTCAATTAAATATCTTGTAAGAGACTTTTTCCCAAGCAAAATCTTATAAATAGAATTTGATCTATCCTTAACAATGAAATAGTGAATTTCTTCTTCCTCATTTATTGACATATCTAACTTTATTAGTAGTTCTGGTACTTCGTTTATGATAACCAATTGTTCAAAAAAGTCATATTTTTCTCTTAATTCTTTGTTCAAGTTCTCAATATAAAGTGGTTTTTCTGGCTCACTTACAGAATTAATTTGACCTAAGAAGTCTACATTGAATAAATCTGATGGGAGTTTTAATTCTTCTAGTAGAAGTTTTTTATCTATTTGTGAATAGTCAATAGAGGGGTCAACTTTTAGGTGTGTGAGAGCTGTTCTCTCCTTGTAAGACAGGGTTACCTGGTTAGTAAGACCAATGACAGCTTTTCCCGTGATATCCTTAATTTCTTCTTCAATCTCTCCTCCAAATAAATCCTTTGCAAGCCTTATAGATTTTTCAACAGACTTAAATCTTATATCTCTAACTTTTTTGAGTCTCCATCTTAAACCATCATGATTTGCGAGTTGCACAGATAGTCCAGGTCTAGCATTAATTTCGACTACAACAGGTCCTAGATCCTTATCTATTAAGAAATCTACTCCTACGAAACCTAGGTTTGTACATATCGATGTTTCAACTGCATATTTTAATATTTTATCCCAGTAGGGGATTCTAATTCCAGATAAACGTGTTTTGGAACCGGGTAAATATTCAATTAACTTGCTTTTTCCAATTAATGCGTATGTTGTAACTCCTTTTGACATATCTATTCCACATCCTATTGCTCCTTTTGCAAGATTTGCTTTTCCGTCAGATTCTTTTGTAGGAATTCTGATGTAAGACATAACTGGAATTTTATTGAAAACGATTATTCTCACATCTGGAGCTCCACGATATGTGTAGTATTTAAAGTCTTTATGAAGTTTTACTCTTTCTTCTATGATTATCTTGTCTGGAGTATTGTGAAGAGAGTATTCTCCATTCAATATCGACTTTGCGAGAATTTTAATTCTATCCATACTGTATCTGGATCCATCTCCTTTAATCCAATTTCCACTTTTATCTTTGTTGTAGAAGATCTCGATACCTGATCCTTCATACCCAGTTACTGGTTTGATAACAAAACTTTCAGGTAGTTTATTCCAATCAAAAGATTCTAATTGATTCTCATCTTTGATGATTGCTATTAACTTGGATACTGGAATATTATTCTTTATTAAAACTTTCTTTGTTAGGATTTTGTTATCTGCAATCATAATCGAAGCACGTGTATTGTACTCTTTTATGAAGAGAAGACTTCTTTCGTTCCTTCCAAGTATTCTATTCCGGTTTTGTGCTACCATTTTCAAGTTGATCATCGGAAAGTAAAGATTTGAATCTAAAATACTCTGTAATTCTAAGTCCCATGTATTTACCAACTACAAAGTTAACAACAAGAACTAGTAAGAGTATCAAGCT
>JBAXRR010000030.1:0-13536 GCA_037131125.1 bacterium | reverse complement strand
TACTTTTGAATTTGCTTCACTTTTAGAAAGAATTAATCGCTGATAAAGACAAGAATTTACTTGTCTTTCGAGCTCTCTAACAGATAAATGATCCTTAATAGCAAGATTTTCGTAAAATTCTCTTTCTAATTTATCTGAAGTGTCTAAAAGTACTACATAATGGCTCCAACTCAATTTTGCAGACACTGTCTGCAAAATTGGAAACTCAACAAACAGCATTCTCATATTATTTATATTACTTCTACTGAAACCCTTTCCGTAATTAGTCACTAAATCTCTTGATACTTTGTCTAAAAGATTTTTCCCATAATCTGCTCTAACTTCTCCCAACTGTTCAAATTCAACAATTCTTTTTCCAATTTTCCAATATGTCTCCACTAAAGTACTATTTACCTGTGCATAGGCCTTTTGTTTACCTGATCGATATATTTCTCCAATTTCTGATATCAACTTTGAATACTCTTTACTATTCGGAATTGTTGGTATGAAATCGTTATTCTTCATAGAATAATAGTATAATATGTAATATTAAAATGAAGATAACATTTTTGAAATTAGTAGAAGATTAACGGGAGATTAAACAGCCTATAGCATAATCCAGACAGTGTCTGGATTATGCTATAGGACAATTCTTTGATTACATATATTTATTATTGTGACAACAAGAAATTGTTAACTATTATCCCTAATCAATATAGTAAGATTTTTCAACAATAATCCAGACAGTGTCTGGACTATTTGCTATTTTCAAGTTAGAGAAAACTTATTGACATCTACTTTCACAAGAAGATGCTCCTACAGGATCATTAGGAAAGTTAGTATTACATTTTTGAACACAAGATACACATGAGGTATACCTTGGATCTACTACTTTCTCACAAGTACCATTTGTTGTTTGGCAAGAAACATATTGTCTACATTTATCTCCAAGTGCATACATTGCTGTACATGCAAATTGTTCGGTAACATTGCCACATGTTACATCTACTCCATGACAATTAGTTATTCCACAAATAAGCGAAGATGTAGAACTTTGAGAGGATGTAACAACTACTCCCTTTGTAGGAAATGATGAATTAGTGCTAGAAACAGTATTGTATTTAATATTGAAAGTACCTAAAGATACTCCATAGTTAACTCCAAGAATAAAGCAAACAAGTGGAAGAGATACAAAGATAATTAACGCAAGTATTTTTGAAAGGGGAGTAACCGTAGTAAGAGATGTTGGCAGTTTCATCAAGATATTTTAATAGATAAATACCTTTTTTAAGGCAATTGGATAAAGTGGTTTATTAATCACTAGATCATAACACTCTGGATATTCTACTAATTTATTTGTAAATCCCAATTTAAACTCTCTTATTCCTTTAGTACTTCCACCATCGTAGAAATCTACAATCTTATATCCTTTTTCCTTTGCCCACTTAATAATGGAAAATCTCATATATGTTGGAGACTTATATTCCACTCCATTTTGAGTATTAAAACTTGAAAGAATTACTAAAGATTCTTGTTCTTTAAATTCGTATAGGAATGCACCACTTAGTATCTCCCCATTCAGCTTTATACTCATAATTCGAGCATTACCTTCAGAAAGTATTTTTTCATAAAACTTTTTTCCTGGATCTTCAAAGTGTTTATCTTCAATGGATTTAGTGAAATTAATCCAGAACTCTTCAAACATAATCTTTTCATTATCTTTATCTTCTGGATAACTAATATTAGTTACAACACCATTAGTATTTTGTAATTTTTTGAGATTTGCTCTCACATCTTTTCTAAAGTTAGATTGGATATCTTCAATTGAGTCTTTAAGATCTACATATATTGTCGAATTAAGTTTTCGAAGAGAAGATTTAGTTTTAACTAATTGTTTTGAATTTTTGAGGAGTAAATCTAGTTTTGAGTTTTTCTCAGTTAAAAGACTTACAGGGCTTATTTGAAGGAATATATTTACATTAGTACCAAAAGCTTTTTCGGTAGAAAAGTATTCTTTAATTTCACTAAGAAAGCTGTCAAACTGCGTCTGATTAATCTCCTCCACCTTTATTACTGGACCATAGTTAAGTTGAAGAACATTAAATGCTTTCAGTATTCTGCTTTTAACAACACGACCAATAACTAGATCATAACCATCTGGATTTTGGTAAACAAACCTTACCTGATCTGGGAAATTTAAGGATTGAACATTGTTCCACTCCCCACTTTGAGACAAATGATATCCCTCATTATGAAATTCTTTTATTTTTAATTCATACTCCTCTTTTGTAAGTATCTTTAGCATAGTTTATTTGTTTAATTTCCCTGATTATATCCTTTAACATTTATCTTTACGAGAAGAAACAAAAATATTTATTTTAAGAATATTTTTTCTACTTTGCTCTCTTATCTTCATAAGCACAGTACACCCAAACACCTTTGTTATTATCCTTTGCAGTATTCTTAGCATTTTCAAAAGTATCTTTTAAAGAGCTGTTTGGAGGGATATTTAACACATAAGCATACCCATTTTTAATTATTTCTTCATTAACAAATATATTATCTATATATACATATCTTAGAAGTCTTCCGTATACATCCTTATCTGTTTTATCTTTTACAAGCTTTAACTTCTTAGCACTTTTAAGTAATTTTTCATTAAAAGATTTTGCTTCATTTCCATAGCATTGGCCAACTTTACCTTGTTGAGGGTGATCTATCTCAGGAGTATCTATCCCAATATATCTAACCCTATATGACTTTCCATACTGGGATACATCTATGGTATCTCCATCTAGTACATAGTTAAGAGTATATTCATCCGATCCAAGTATAATTCCTTCTTTCTTTAGGATACCAATAGATAAGTAAACAAAGAATACTATTGTAAAGAATATTATTGGTGCAAATTTAGATAACAAAAAATTACTTTTGTTAAAGTTTGGGAACATAAAAGAATGTTTGAAATGTATTCTTTTTGTTATTTACTGATAAGCTTTAGGGATTCAGAAACAATGATCTCAGCAGAATTAACTTTTATTGTTTTATTAATTTTCTCAAGAGTAGTCTCTATCTTTTTACCATTTAAGTTAAGTCCCATAGATTTATATCTAAGAACTTCATATATTGCCTTATTAAGAGATTCTGTTTTTAAATTCTTCTGAAGAAGTATTTTAGCAAGGCCAAGTTCTTCTAATGCCTTTGCATTAAGAAACTGCTCGTTATGGGAAGACACTTCTATTGGAATAAGTATGGAATATTTTCCTAATGCCATAATTTCAGAGCACATATTAGCTCCTGATCTTCCAATTATTATATCTGCCCTATTCATAACATCTCCAATTTCATCTTCGTATATATAGTCTTTTACTATGTACCTTCTTGATAAGCTATCTTCTAGCTTATCTTTCACTGCTTTACATCTTTCAAAGTCTTCAGTAACAGATGAATTTCCAGTCTGATGAATAATATTAAATTCATGAAGTAATGTTGGAAGAAGTGGCACTATTGTCTGGTTAATTACATTAGATCCCTGGTTTCCTCCTGTCACATATATTGTTGGTCTGTCGGATTCAAAACTAAAACTATTACCTTTTACTTCAAATATACTGTTTCTAACAGGATTACCTGAGTATATTGTTTTTTTAGGATTGAAATACTTTTCAGAATATTTCCAAGATATAAAAACTTTATTTACAAATTTACCAATTATTCTATTTGAAAGCCCTGAAACAATTGTTTGCTCATGTGTAACTCTTTTTATTCTTAAAAAGTATGCTCCAATTACAATAGGGAGAGCAAGATATCCACCAAATGAAATAACCAAGCTTGGCTTATACTTTAAAAGTATAAAGAAGCTTTGAAAGAAACCTACTGGAATGTTAATTAGAGCTTTAAAACCTGGAATTAATGTATCTGCACTCCATACTCTAAATAGCTTTCCAGCTTTAAGTTCAACAAACTTAAGACCCTTCTTTGCAACATATTTATATTCAGCACTATCGTTTTTATCCATAACCTGAGAGTGTCTATGACCTACCCAGATAATATTAGTGAATCCTTTTCTAGTTAGTTCATCTACAACAGCTATAGCTGGAGTTAAATGTCCTCCTGTAATTAGGATTCTATTTGTTTCACCTTGTTTCGCTTTTTCTTTTGGAGCTTCAAATGGATTTCCTTCCTTTCTTAATGTTCCTGTTTCCTTTTTTATTAATGAAAATCTCAAGTTTATGAATTAATAGGTATTATCTAGAAAGAATCAAATTCTTTTGGTAAAAATTTGTTCGTAAATTTCACATTTTTCATTGGCCAATCTTCCTTTACCCAAATCTTTATATCTTTAGATACAATCTCATATAGTCCTTCTTTATATGCTTTTGCTGTTACCCACCAAGATACTTCAACGTCGTGATTTGTATCATTTGACTGAGCACTATTCATGCACGATCTTGGAGGATAGAAATATATACAACCTAAACACTCAGTCTCAGTTATATTCATAATTGTAAATGCAAATGAAGTTTTACTTTCAAATTCCCTTTGATGCCAAGATAGATCAATTAGATCTTCTTCAATGTTTAAATCAGGTGTTGGCCAACTTCCACCCCTAGTCTTATGAATAGTATCAATACTACTCATAACTGCAAAGTAATCTAAGTAAACATCTCTTGCGCACAATTTTCTAGCTATGTATTTATCTTTCCTCAGCTCTGGTACTTTAAAATCTTTTGGAACAAACATAATATTTGAATATTTAATATTTTATATATTTTATTCCACGTCATTATACTACACAACCTTCTTGTATTTACTAACATTCAGGACAATACCCATTGCGGAAAGAATTACAACGATAGAACTTCCACCATAAGATAGGAATGGAAGTGTAATACCCTTAAATGGAATTAGTGCAACATTAGCTGCAATATTTAAAAAACTTTGAAGTCCAACCCAGATTATAATTCCATAAACAAGTAAAGCACCTATTTTATCTGGGGCATTTTGTGCAATCTTTAATCCACGAAGAATAAATATTAAGTAAGCAATAACTAATACTACACATCCAATTAGTCCTAGTTCTTCTGCAATAACTGCAAATATAGTATCTGTATATGCAGTCTGATCCACAAGATAAAAATATTTTTGTTTAGATTCTCCAAATCCAACTCCTCCAAGTCCACCACTAGATATAGCTATTAGTACTTGCTGTTGCTGGTAACCACTGTCTCTAACTTTATCTTGAGAAATTCTTCCAGTTGTAAGAAGTTCAGTATATACATTAAACCTTTCTTGTCTGTAAGATTGTAAAAATACTCCTGCAATTAATACTCCAATAAGAAGAATAAACACAAGAACACTTGTAATTAAATGAACAAGGTCATCGTTTGAGATAAAGAACATAAGACTAGCAGTTAAGGCAATAATAGCTGCAGTTCCGAGATCTGGTTGTATCATGACGAGAGTACCAATAATTGATAGAAGAACTAAAAATGGAAGTAAATCTGTTTTAATGTAGGTAATAAAGGCAATATTAAGTTTATTAATTTTTTGTTTAGCTCTGTTAAGCCAGAAGGCAAGATAAATAACAAATGCAAACTTTGCAATTTCAGATACCTGAACATTAACCCCACCAACAACTAACCATCTTCTAGCTCCATTAACTGTTTCCCCCAAGAAGAGGACCGCAACAAGAAGGACTATAGAGCCAATAAGGATAAATAGGGACCACTTTCCAAGTCGTCTATAGTCAAAGAAGTAAAAGAATAGAAGTCCAACAATTCCTGCTCCTACATTGAATAATTGGTTCTTAAGAATAGCGAATTGATCATAAAATGGTGCTTTAGATGCAACAACAGCAGAAGAATCGTAGACCATAATAAGACCAAAGATAATAAAGGCAGCAAGAATAACTATAAAGATGACATCTGGCTTTTGTTTAAGTCCAAACATAAGACCATAGTCTTGTAGGATACCTTTCTTTTCAGATTGCTGTTTTCTCTCTTTTATCTTCTTAACTGGCTTTTTAGAAGAGGTTTTAGGTTTTATTATTCTTGAAAATATACTCATATTCTTGATTCTAAAGCTCTTCAGAATGATATAATATTAAAGAAATACTGAGTACTAATTTAACAGAAATAGAAAGATACAGAAAGCATGAAAAAGAATGTTTTGAAAACAAAAACTATTAAGAAAGATGTAGGTCTAACAAAGAAAAAGCCATTAAAAAGAAGTAAAAAGGTAATGTTAATTACAAGAGATATGCCAATTGCTAAAATGGTACAGGATTATCCAGAAGTGGTTAATATGTTAGTTACAGAGTGGGGGTTCCACTGTGTAAGTTGTTATATATCTAATTTTGAAATGTTTGAAGATGGTGCAAGAGTTCATGGTATTGAAGGAGAAGATTTTGAACAAATGCTTGCGATGTGTAACGAAATAGCTGAATTTAAACTAAAGAAAAATGCTAAATAGATTAAAGAAAATAGAACCAAGAAAAATAGTAATTGCATTCTTAGTTGTATACTTTATTATTTTTTCACTAGCTGTGTCTCTCAAACATTTATCCATGCAGACTGCACTTTTCGATTTTTCTCTTGAAGAACAAGTTATTAGAAAAACTTCTGAGGGAAATCTATTTGCATCAGGTGTTGAAGTTAATAACTATTTGGGAGATCATTTTTCACCACTACCCATAGTACTTTCAGCAGCATTATACAAAGTACTTCCCAGTGATTTCACAATACTTCTTATTCAGCCACTACTAGCAGTAATTGGACTTTGGTATTCCTATAAACTCACCGTGCACTTCAAAATTAGAACAAGGTTTGCAATTCTCTTTACTATTCTTATGGGTCTCGTTCCTGGGATTCAATGTGCAGTAATATTTGACTACCATCCTATCTTCTTTGCATTTCCAATTCTTTTAGCTGCAATATATTATGACAAGAAAGGAAAACTTCTATTAAGCTTTGCTTTGTTCTTCCTTGCATGTTTTGTTAAAGAAGATGTTGGATTATTTGTTGCAGGGTATGGAATACTTCAAATGCTAGAAAAGAAAAAAGTTGGTGTACTACTTACAATTATTGGACTTGGAATTACATACATAACTATGTTCTACTTAATTCTAGGGATAAGAGGAGAAGAATCTGACTCATTACTTAGGTATGCTCAATTTGGATCTAATGGAGTTGAGATAGCAAAAAATATAATATTTAACCCTATTCACACTATTCGATATTTAGCTACATTTCATACAATAGAGTATCTACTAATACTTTTTATTCCATTTCTCTTTATTCCTATATTAAGGATCAAAGAGCTAATCTTTATATTCCTTCCACCTTTTGCTATCAATATATTTGCTGGTACATTTTCGAATCAGATAGATGGAAGACATCACTACGATGTAGTTATATCTGTAGCTCTTGGATACATGTTAATACTTGGATTTCAAAAACTACAAGATTCTAAGAAAATAAAGGAAGTGTACTTTAAAGTGTTAACTATTCTTTTTATTGGAATAATTGTTTTACTTCCATTTTGGAAGCTTGTAATAGATATGTCTAGGATTACTAGTAATAATTTAAATGACTATTTTGAGCTTGGAAAAATAATTGACCAGAACTTTAAGAAAGATTCAGTTATTGGAGCCTCCAATTTAGCAGGAGCTCATCTTAGTAGTTTGGATTCTTTCTATCTTGTCTATCCAGAAGGCTGGATTGTAAACAAAGTAGCTAACTTTGACTACATTCTTTTTTACAGAAAAGAATTTCGAAATAATGATGAAAGTACAACATTAGCAAAATACGCAAACTACAATATTATCTACGAATCTCCAAGCTATATACTACTTAAAGCTAAGTAATATTTTCCTAACATTTTCATTTATTTCTACAGATTTATCTTTAGAAGAAGATTCCGTATAAATTCTAAGTTCAGGAGCATTTCCAGATGGCCTTATGTGAACAATATCTCCATTTTCAAATATGAGCCTAATTCCATCTAACGTATTTACTTCAGATATCTTTGAATTAACAACATTTGAAATCTGTAATTTCAATTTACTTTCATCTTTCCCTAATTCTTCAATAATTAATTTAGATTTTTCTAATGGAAAGTTATCTAATTTCGAACTATATGTAACTCTGGCTGGGATAAGAGAATACAGCTCAGACAATTTCATATTTTGATCTATACAGAATTTGAGAATGCTTAGAAGTGGAAGCATTGCATCTCTTGTTTCAAGAGGTTCTAGACTACCAGTATTACTTGTAAGCTTAGAACCTAAGAGGAATCCGCCATTTGCCTCGTATGCTCCAACTTTACTAAATTCCTTAGATAACTGTCTCATAGACTCAATAACATATGGGGAACCTATTTTTGTTGAAACTACTTTCTTAAACCCAGATCCCATAATTCCAGTATTTGAACTTATTGGAGTTGCAAGTGCTTCTATACCTAGATATTTTGCAACAAATATTCCAAGTACATCTCCTTTAAACCAATTTCCTAATTCATCTGAGATCATGGGTCTATCACTGTCTCCATCTGTTGTAACTATTGCATCTAGCTTATACTCTTCCACCCACTTCTTGGCTAATTCTTCATCTTCTGGCCTTATAGCTTCAGTATCTACTGGGATAAAAGTATCTGAATAGCCTAATTTAAATGTCTCTGCTCCAAAAGAATTTATTAAATCATACAAAATATCTCTTCCAACAGCACTATGTCCATACACTCCTATCTTTTTTCGCTTAAGGAAATCTGGTTCAAAGAATGATATATACATATTCTTGTATTCAGATAGAACTTCATTTTGCAATGAAGAAGTGTCTGGATTTACTTCTTTATTGTTAGATAAATAAGATTCATCAAATTCTACTTCACCTTCGAAAAATATCTTTTCATCTTCCTTCATAAGCTCACCATCTTGCCTTATATACTTAAGACCATTTCTATCTGAAGGAATATGGCTTCCCGTGATCATAATTGTTGGAATATTTTGTCTAACTCCAAAGTAAGTTAAAGCTGGAATTGGGACATAACCTGCATCTTTGCACTCTATTCCTTGAGATTCTATTGCTAATCTTACAATTTGTTTAATATGAGGAGTAGATGGTCTTAGATCACCTGCAATAATAATCTTCTTAAGATCATAATCAGGAAATTTGGTCTTTAAAAGTTTAATAAAGCCAAGTGTGTATACAAATACAACTTTATCTGTTAGTTCTGTAACTTTTGCTCTTACACCACTAGTACCAAATTTAACTCCACACTCTTTTAAGAAGTCTTTAAGAAGGATTTTTGACATAATTTTATGAAAGCTAACCTTAAGTATATTTCTTTAGATTATCTTCTTTCTTAAGTTCACCTACAAGTTCTTTTACTTTAGGGACATCATCTTTATGAACAACAACTAAAGCATCTTCTGTATTAACAACAACAAATCCTTTAAGGCCAATAGTAGTAACTAATTTGTTATCTTCATAGTTCATGACAAGACAATCTTCAGATTGATAGTTATATACCTCTCCTTTTGTAACATTCGAACTGTTCGATTCTTCCAATGCTTCCTTTAGTGAATAAAGAGTTCCTGGATCTGACCAACCAAAGTCATTAACCAGAACTAATGCATCACTTGGTTTAGTTTTTTCAACAATTGCATTATCAAAACTGATGGATTCTATAGTTGGATAAACCTTAGCAAGTTCTGGTTCAAACTTATCTGTTCCATACAAATCAAATACTTTAGAGAGTGTCTTATACATATCTGGCATAAACTGCTTATAGAGCCCAACAACAAATTTAATCGTAGTTATGAAGTAACCTGTATTCCAATACCAGTCATTAGATCTAAACATCTTTTCACATTCTTTAAGTTCAGGTCTATATTTCCAACCTAAAAACTGTCTTACAGTTTGTCCGTTTTCAAAACACACTTCTTTTCCGAAATTAATCCATCCAAGATTATGGTTAGCAAACCTAGGTCTTTCACCAAAATATATAAATTTATCTTGATTTTTCTTAATCAATATCTCAGAAGTTTTAAGTGAACTTTGAAATGAATCTACCCTGTCCATTAGGTGA
Source organism: bacterium (assembly GCA_037131125.1). GTDB lineage: Bacteria > Patescibacteriota > Dojkabacteria > JBAXKR01 > JBAXKR01. The sequence goes on along the minus strand of JBAXRR010000030.1, from coordinate 3,471 downwards.
TCTGCCCATAAAATACCTACTTCTCCTAAATATCCCTCAGATTTAAGTTGAAGAAAACTTAGCAAAATAGCAGCTGCAACGTCTCTTCTCTCTGGCTCTAGTATGAGATTATTAACTGGTAGATCTGGAAGTTGTTCTAGGATAATATCTTTGAATTTTTTATTAGTAGATATGTAAATATTCTCTATACCCCATAAGTCTCTAACCCTATCTACAGCAAGCTGTATTGTGGATTTACCATTAAATAGTTTATCAAATTGTTTAGGAGTACTATTTCGAGATATCGGCCAAAGTCTTGTACCTGCACCTCCTGCAAAGATGATTAGTTTCATTAGAATTTATTAAAAGTTAATTTATAGATTCAACTCTTTTTTTTCTATAATTACAAATGAATCTGTTTCCTTATATAACTTAAAAGTAGTGTCCAGTTTTTCTTTAATTCGATTTCTAACTTCTTCATTATTATTTTCCACCTTATCTACGATGACGATATCTGGTTCTACTGAGTATACTATCCACCTTGGATCAAATAGCTGAAGGTGTTCCCTATCACCAAATTGCCCCCCTATTCCATTTGAAGTGGCAATAATTAAGTTATTGGGAATTCTATTTTTCAAACTTTGTATGTATTGATAATCTTGTAACCTTGAATGACTTAATACTGCATCATACTCCTTAACAATTTTACTATGTGGAAGTATCATAATATTTGAAACTATCATAAAAACTGAAAGAACAACAAGGAATTTAGAGAAATATTTTGATATTTTATGAAGATTTTTTACGTATCTAAGTCCAAATATGAAGGATAAAAATATTCCAACAGTTATCATAATATCGTACTGCGCATCAGAAGAATTTTGCGCAGTAGAATTACTTATTAAATTTATTAAAAGATTCGGAAAGAAAAGAATTATAAGTGGAACAAAAAGTAAGGGAATAAAAGCAAAAGGAGCAAAAAGCTTAAATAAATAAACTAGCTTGTACTCATCTGCTAAATAATTGAAGATTTGCCTTGGATGCTTAAATAATTCCCAATTAAATCCCTTTTCAGTAAACCAAAAACCATATCTAACTATTGTATCCGAGGGTTCATGCCGTATAAAAGGAATTAGCAAAAATAATGTTGAAAATGAAATTAACAACCCATATATGGTTAGTAGTAATGCTTTTCTATTTCTTTCGAATATTGCTATAAAGATTCCGAAACCTGCCACAAAAATACCAACATCTTCCTTACAAAAGGTAGCTAAAACAAATAATAGTACAACTAACCTAATATTTCTTTTAACTAGCCAATAGTATATTGCATACAACAAAAATGGAAATGCAAAAACAATAGGATGATAATCAAATAATAGTACACCACTTACACCTGAGTAAAGTGCAAATACAATAACCAGTAAAAAAGAAAATAACTTATATCCAATATATTTTTGTGAAAGCCTATATATTACTGGCAGACAAATAGTAACTGCAAAGACTTGTAACAAGAGTAATGTAAAATCACCTGGAATAACCTTATAAATTAAAGCAACAATGGATGTAATTGGCGAGAAGTGATCTCCTAAATATATCGGAACCTCAACACCTGATTGAAATAATCTTAAATTTGCTGTATTCCAAACTACTTGATGTTCTAGCCCAAAATCAAAAAGTGCAGTTCTAAGATTTATATGTTTTAGAATAGCTAAATACGAATATCCTACAAAAAAAATACAGCATATTAATATCAATATGATCTTTTCTTTTGTGAAAAAACTTAATATTTCTTTTTTCAATATTATCTATTACTTAATTAGCTTTTTCGAGATAATTTAGAAAAGATTGTACTTAATGATTTCAATCAAAGCTTTAACTCCATCTGTCCATCTTATTTTCTTACCTTGCTCAATTGTCCTTGGAAAATATTTGACTGGTAAAACATCAAATTTAAGGTGCTTACCATTTATTTTCAATCTTGCAAGTTTCGCAATAATTTCAGGTTCGAAACCATATCTTGATGTTGAAATTAGTTTAGGAGTAATTTGCCTAACAATATCTCCTTTTATAAGTTTATAACAAACTTCCATGTCGGGAATCCATTTTTTAAGCCTTAAAAAAGTAAATATATTTGAGAAAACAGTTAAAAATTTATTACCAACAAAGAAACTCAGGTATATCATCTTATTTCCTTTGTTAAATCTATTACCCAAAGCAAAATCTAACTTGTTATCAATACAAGTTTTTAACAGATCGGAAACATCATTTGGATCGTATTCTAGGTCTGCATCCTGAATCACAACATAATCTCCCTTGGATTCAAGTAACCCCTTCTTCACGGTCATGCTTTTACCCATATTTTTTTCATTCTTGATAAACCTAACCTCAGGATTTTTCTTCGAAAACGATTCGAGAATTGCTCGTGTATTATCTTTCGAACCATCATCTAAAACAATTATTTCCTTAGAAAAGTTATTTGGTAAACCAACAGCAAGAACTTTCTTTAAAAGTTCCTCAATTGAGCTTTCCTCATTATATGCAGGAATTACAAAAGTTAATAACATTTAATATTATTTTATATTTAATAGTCCACAGTTATTCTTATCTGTCGGAGAGTCAACGAAATATATGATAGTATCCCCGAATTTCTTTAAAAGAGTAAATGAATTATTATTATTATTTCCCTTGAATCCAAAGTTTTTAACCCAATCAGTAGTAACTACTAAAATAATATCTTCAGTATTACTTCCTATCGTAAACGGAGTATCAAAGGAAAGCGCACCATCTTTATGAGTCCTTTCTGCATAATAAAGAATAGCAGGTTGAACAGCTAATACTCTACAAGTTAATACTTGGCTATTAATCCAGGCTCCAGATTCTCTGTATTCATCAGGAACAAAAGGATAATTTAATAATCCCATAAAGGAACCTCTATAAGCGTACATGAAGACTAAAGAAGAAAGCGCTTGTAGAAGAACTAAAATTAAGACTAAAAATGAAGAGTTTAGGAGTTTTACTCTTAAATCAGGTAATACAGTCACTGAAACTAGAATCATTAATGGAATTACTGGTATAAAGTATCTCATAAGTCCTGCAGTTCCAAAGAGTCCAAATTTCCAGAAGATCGTATTTAATAACAATAATCCTGTTGCATAAAACCAACATAAAATAATTATTGGACTAAATTTCTTTTTAACGATATTACTTACAATTCCAATAGTACCAATGATGTATAAGATTAGTGAGATAGGATCTTGTAAAACAAATCCTTTAACATATGAAAGCCAGCTACCATATCCATATTGACCTGCAGTTGTAGGGTAACCGTTAGAAATAATAAAAAGAGGAGATTTTGTCATTAAGAATCCTGCTAAATTCCATAAAAATGCAGGAATAATTAGAAGAAAAGCATGTATTAGTATTTCTTTAAGTTTTATATCTTTCTTTAAACATTTATAGAGTAAAAAACAAAAGTAAATACCTATAAAC
>JBAXRR010000029.1:0-13664 GCA_037131125.1 bacterium | reverse complement strand
GATTACTCTTCATTAAAGAAGTGTTTATATGTAAACTTTATCAACTCAAAGCAGAATATTAGTAATAATATGAAGCAGAAGGATTTTATTAATTACGTCAGTTGGGAAAACAACATTTTGAATTAATGAAAATTATTAAATTAGCAAAAAAAATATCAATTAATCCGATCTCATCTATTAGGATTCCACTTACATCAAATTCGCAAATTACCTGTAATATAGGGGATGTTATAAAGATGGATACTGTTATTGGAAACAATTCTTTGTCTGAACTTCTCAATGAGTACGATATTTCTGAACTACTAAAAGTATCCCCTAGGGATTCTAAAAAGTACGTTAATGTAATTAATGGAGAAGTTGTTGCAAAAGGAGACTTAATTGCAAAGAGGAATACATTTGCTAGCCTTGGATATTATGAAGTTGAAGCAGATAAAGCTGGTATTGTAGATTTATCTAAAGTATCCGAGGGTAAAATATTAATATATGATCATAAAAGAGATTTTCCTATTTATCCTGAGTGTAATGGAAAAGTAAGTAAGATAGTGCCTGGAGAATATGTAGAGATAGAGACTGCTACTATTAGTTTTTCAGTGGCAAATTCAATAATTGCCAATATGACAAATGGTAAGTTTGTATTCATAGCAAAGGCAAATATTGAAAAAGAAGACTATAAAGGTAATGTTGTTTTTATTAATAGCCCACTCACTAGTGAGTTATATGAGACTATAAAAGATAATAAACCACTGCTTGCCATCTTTCCATCAGTTGAATCTAGTTTTGTAATGAAAAATACTAAAATGAAGTTTCCTTATCTTAGTTTTTGGGGATATAGTTCAAAAACAATGCTTTCGTCTTCCTATAGAAATCTATTGACGAAAATGAATTCAAGAATTGTTAACTATAGTAGGATAAATCAGAGTCTTAAATTTCCACTTACAAAAAATAGTATCCCTCCTTCAACTGAAAAAAACAGTGAATATACAAATTGTAAAATTGGTGTAAAAGTTATTACTTTGAATTCAGAAAATTTGTTTGAGGAAGCAGAAATAGTTGAGATATTTGAAAACGAATGCAGAGTAAAGTATGCAGATAAGAAGACAAGAGACCTCTTCTTTGATGAGATCTTAGCCTTATGCTAGTATATAAAATCTTTTTTTATTGAATCAATAAATTTACCAAAATGGCAGAAAATAAAAGTGGCTCTGGAGTGAATAGTGGTGCAAAAATATTTTTAGTAGTTATTGCATTTGCTGTTGTCTTTGTATTTGGTTACTTTACTGGAAAATTTCCTTTAGCAAATACGAATTCAAATCAGCCTACTTCTCAATACGATCTTTCAGGTGCGATTACGAATTTTACAAATAATTTAGCTACAACATTAAACATTAATTCGAATGAATCCTCTCAGATAGATCCAACACTAATTACAAAAGTTCTGAATGTGATTCAGAATCAGTATGTAGATCCAAACGTAAAAAAGAGTGACTTATACTTAGGTGCAATAAAAGGAATGGTTGCTGGACTTGGGGACATGCCTTCTGTTTTTTATACTAAAGAAGAGACCGATAATTACAAGAAAAATTTAAGTGGAAGTTTTGAAGGTATAGGCGCTGAACTTGGATACTTAAACGGAAACATAATTATTAAGAAATTACTTCCAGATTCTCCTGCATCCAAATCAAATATTCAAATTGGAGATATTATTCAAAAGGTAGATGGAGAGTCTGTAACATTGAATGAGGATATCTCAATTGTTGTTGGGAAAATAAGAGGGGTAAGCGGGACACAAGTTACACTCAGTGTAACCGATAGCCAACTAAAAAATCCGAAAGACATAAAGATTACTAGAGCACAAATTCATTCAGATAGTATTGAAGTTATAGATGAGAAGAATGGAATTGTAACAATAAGAATAAGTAGATTTACAGAAGATACATTAGATGCATTTGAGTCAAACTGGGAAAAAGCAATTACTAAAGTGCAAAGTTTAAATCCAAAGTCTATAGTATTGGATTTAAGAGGAAACCCAGGAGGATATTTAGTTGGAGCATATTATGTAGCAAGTGATTTTTTGAAAAAAGGTCAGGTAGTTTTATATGTTAAAGATAGAACAGGAATCTCTGAAACATATACAGTAGACAAAGATGGAAGACTTAAAGATCTTCCTATGATTGTAATGGTAGATGGTGGAAGTGCATCTGCATCTGAAATTTTGTCAGGAAGTTTGAGAGATAACTCTAGGTCAAAATTACTTGGAGTAAATACATATGGAAAAGGGAGTGCTCAGACAGTTCTTGAACCATCTGACTGGGGAGGAAATTCATTACATATAACAGTACAAAAGTGGCTTATGCCAAGTAAAACAGAGTTAACTAAAGATAAACCATTAGTACCAGATATTAAGGTTGAAAGTAATCTTGATGATATGAAGAATGGTATAGACAATCAGAAGAATGAGGCGATAAAATACCTACAAAGTAAATAAATTTTATAACTTTATATTATGGAAAAAGTACAAGCAAACCCTACGCCAGTAGAGGTGCAAAGTAAAAATAACGAAAATAATTCTATTCCATCTGCTCCAAAAAAGGGTAGATTCCTTTGGACATGTATATCAACATGTTTTTTCCTAATTGTATTGTCACTTTGTGCTGGATCATTAGGTTTCTTAATTGTAAATGGGACTGCAAAGAACTTCATATGTAAAAATTCACTTTCAGATTCCTATCTTTATCAGAAATTAGACTGTACTGGATCAGGATTAAGTTCTCAAAATACGAGTACTACTTTTTCTCAGGGTAAAACAATAGATAGTATCGATCCTTCTAAGTTTCCTACTCAGGAAGAATTAATTACAAAAATTGTTGATCAAGCTACTCCAAGTGTTGTGACTGTTGTTGCAGTTACTCCTTCCGATCCAACATCTTTCTCAAATGGGAATGTAGACGGACAAAGTCAGAATATTGGAAGTGGTTTTGTAGTAAGAGAAGACGGATTAATTATTACTAATTCACATGTAGTATCTGATGAGACCGTTCAGTATTCTGTAATTATTGGAACAGATAAAAATACTATTCCTGTTAAGCAAATATTTAGAGATAGTGTGAATGATATCGCTATTCTAAAAGTAGATAAGACAGGTTTGCCTGCTTTGAAATTAGGAGATAGTGATACTGTTAAAAGAGGAAATACAGCTATAGCTATTGGTTCTCCACTTGGAGATTTAACTGGTACAGTTACGAGTGGAATAATAAGTGGATTAAATAGAGATGTAAGTGCAAGTAGTGGTGGTATGTTTGGCGGAACAACAAAAAATTATCAAGGTGTTATTCAAATAGATGCTCCAATTAACCCAGGAAACTCTGGTGGTCCACTTCTCAATAGTAAAGCAGAAGTTATTGGAGTTAATTTTGCAACAACATCTGGAGCAGATAGTATTTCCTTTGCTCTGCCAATAAATAGAATTAAAACAAAGTTGGCTGAATTTCAAGCAAATGGAAAACTTCTTGAGCCATATATTGGAATAGGTTTTTCTCAAAGAACCTTCTATTTGAAAGATTCTGCTTTAACTGGAGCATTAGTTTCTCAAGTTCAAACAAATTCCCCAGCAAGTGAAGCGGGTATTCAAAATGGAGATTTAATCTTAAGTGTAGATGGAAAAAGTTTAGAAACTGCTTCTCTATTAGATATTATTCAAACAAGTAAGGTGGGTGCAGAACTGAAACTAGAAATATGGAGAAAGGCCGCTAAGATAAATATTTCAGTTAAAGTAGGGGATAAATCGAGTGTGACAAAATAGTTTTTGAGAGGATAATAAATCTATAACGTCCATATTGATCTTTGAGGAGTTTAAATGCATTAAAAGTGCCTTTAAACTCCTTTTTTATGGTATTAAACTGCTTTTTTGAATTAATCTCTAATGCAATTACTAGATCGTCATTACCCTTACTGTTTTCTATTCCAAAGTTAATTATTTCTCTAACTATACAGAGTCCATCGTCTCCTCCATCGAGAGCAAGCACAGGTTCAAAATTCTTAACACTTTTATTTAAATATTTTATTTTCTTTGTAGGGATATATGGAGGATTAGAGATAATTAAATTGTATGTTTCGGTACTGCCGAAAGTGCCTATCCCTGAACACTTAATGCTTAATTTCGGTAGTATGTGATTTGCTTCGATATTTTGTCTCAAAATTTTTACAGCTTTTTCTGAGATATCAATCCCAGTGATTTGTAAATTAGAGTATTTTTCTAGTCTTTTTGCTAAACTTACACATATTGCTCCACTTCCAGTTCCTACTTCAAGTATTTTGTATGGCTTATTCTTATATTCTCCCTTAGTTAATATGCTTTTGATTGCATTAGAGAGAAGATCGGCAAAATATTCTGTTTCTGGCCTTGGAATTAGGACATTTTCGTCTATCTTTATGGTAACCCCATTAAATTCAACACTTTTTATTATTTGTTGGATTGGTTTTCCGCCTAGTAATTTCTTAATATTTTCAAAATATTCTTTCTCTTCTTTTTTGTTCACATATATTTCTTTAATTTCTCGTATTAATTGGATTTTGGGAATATGCAAAACAGCACAAAGTATTTCTTCCTTCTCTTTGTACTGTATATCGGGGTATTGTTTTAAAATGTCGAAAGTTGTTATGTAACTTTTTCGTAACAATTAACTTGATATCTTTACTGACAATATGTGATCAATTTCTCCTTTCATTATTTCCTCAAGGTTAAACCAGCTTTGCTTGATTCTGTGATCAGTCATTCTATTTTGTGGAAAGTTATAGGTCTTTATCTTGTCTGATCTGTCTCCAGTTTTTATTGCGTTCTTACGAATACTATCGGTTCCCGATAATTTTCTTTCCTCTTCAAGCTCAAAAAGTTTACCTTTTAATACAGAGATAGCCTTATCTTTGTTTTTGAGTTGAGATCTTCCTTCTTGACATGTGACAACAATACCTGTTGGAATATGAGTTATTCTTACAGCTGAATCTGTAGTATTTACACCTTGTCCTCCAGGTCCTGAAGCTCTGTATACGTCAATCTTTATATCTTGTGGATTCACTATAACCTCGCTATCTTCTACTTGTGGTATTACTACAACAGATACAGCAGAGGTGTGTATTCTTCCAGCCGCCTCAGTAGTTGGAATTCTTTGAACTCTATGAACTCCAGATTCATTTTTAAGTTTTCCATATGATCCCTCTCCATTAACCTCGAAAATTATCTCTTTAAAGCCACCTTGTGTTGCATATGCTTGAGAAAGAATCACTATTTCCCAGTTCTTTTTAACTGCATAAGCTGAATACATGTGAAAAATATCTGAAGCAAATAGGGCAGCCTCTTCACCACCTGTTCCTGCTCTAATTTCAACAATACAACTTAAAAGATCCTTTTGTAAATTAGGATTGTTTAGGTCGTCAAACCTTTGTTTCTTGGTAATAAGTGAAGCTTTAAAGTCTTCTGTTTCAGCTTTAAGAAGCTCCTTCATGGATTCGTCTTTTTCGCTTTCTAGAAGTTTTGAATTACTTTCCACTTTATGGGATAAATCTGTTATCTCATTTAAGAGATCAATCTTAACTCCTATAAGTTTATATTCTCTTGAAACTTTTTGAAGTTCTTTTTGATCATTAAATAGGGAAGAATCGCTTGATAATCTTGTTTCAAGCTCATGTGCACGAGTTTTTAGCTCTTCGAGGGAGATATTGTCGGCCATATTTAAAGAAATCTACTTGGAGTTAAACTCCTTAAGCATATCTTTTAGAGTAACTTTACTTGCTCCAGTATCTACTTTTGTAGTCTTTTTAACTCTGTCTAATTTTTTTTGTTTCTTAAATTGTACGCTTCCTGTGTCTGCTCCAGCTACTCTCTTTTCAAATTTCTTTGCTAAGTTCTCTGTATCTATGATTCTCTGTTTACCAGTGTAGAAAGGGTGATTGCCTGACCAGATTTCAACTTTGATCTCTGGAACTGTTGCTCCAGTTACGAAAACTACCTTTCCTTCGCTAATGACTTTAGCTTCAGGATAATATTTTGGATGTATATTTTTCTTCATAATAGAAATTTAGCTTATTTAGAATGATTTTTATTATACTATATCTCCGGCTTTATGAGCAAACAATACGGGCATATTTCCCAAATATAAGGTATTTACTCATAATTACTTCGTAAAGTCTGTACTTTTATATATAAATCCTAGCTTAATAGTTGACAAATAGATGATGGAACATGTTAAGTGTTGACATGTAGTTAACGTGTTGTTAACATGTTAATTAATAACTTTATTTAACATGTCTCTCGTATGTCTGACAATATTAAGAAAAAAGTAAATTATATGGATTATATTATAGAAAAAGCAAATTTCGATAGTATTGATAAATTAGCCGTTCTAGCAAAACTAGAAAGGTATGTAAATTATTTTGTTAAATTTGTCTCAGATGTTAGTGAACCGGAATACCTTTATTGGGATAAAGTTAAGTATAAGCAACCTCCACATGGTTTTACTATAGAAGAAGCGTGGTTCTTTATCCAATTATTCCGCAAATTTTCTTATGATACTACCCCCATTAGGACAGAGGAGGGTGAGTATTTTAATTGGATGAAATTGCCAAGTGTTGACGAACTATTGCATAAAATAGATATAAGTACAGGAGGTCAGATATTTTCTTCTGCTCAAATATTTTCAGATATAGAAAAACAAAAATATATTTCTAGAGGAATTTTAGAAGAGGCTATTGCATCTAGCCAATTAGAGGGAGCTCATACCACGAGAAATGTTGCGAAATTAATGATAGCAAACAAAAGGGAACCAAAAAATATAAGTGAGCAAATGATATTGAATAATTACAAGACAATTTCTAAAATAGAATCGAATTTTAAAGATAGATTGCTTACAAAAGACCTATTACTGGAGATGCATAGAATGCTAACATACAAAACCATTCCAGTTGAAGCAATAGGTAGGTATAGGAAAGATAATGATGAAATTATTGTCAATGGCCTTATTCAAAACAAAGAATATGTCACATTTACTCCTCCTAATGAAGACTTTCTGAATGGAGAAATGGAGAGGTTCATTGAGTATGCAAATGATGTAAATGAAGGTAAGTTTTTACATCCAATAATTAAGGCTATCCTTTTGCACTTTTGGATTGGGTATTTACATCCATTTATTGATGGGAATGGCAGGTTAGCAAGAGCTATCTTCTATTGGTATCTTTTAAGGAAAGGATATTGGACTTTCATGTATATACCTATTTCTTTAACAATCAAAAAAGCACCAGTTCAATATGCTTTGGCATACATATATTCTGAACAGGACAACAATGATGTCACTTATTTTCTTGATTTTCACATTAGGAAAATAATGCAATCACTTGATGATTTTAATGATTATGTAACTCAGAAAATGAAAGAAGGAAAGGAAGTAGATAAGGTAATGGATTCAAATATTAAATTAACTGAAAGACAAAAGTCATTAATTCACTACTTAATCAAAGCAAATAATTCATATATTACCATAACCTCGCATTCGACACTGAACAATATATCTAGGCAAACCGCAACTAAAGACTTGCAAAAATTAATCAAGTCAAATCTTATTAAGGGGGAAAGAGAAGGTAAGTATATAAAGTATTCGGCAACTCCAAAGCTTATCAAAATGGCAAATGATAAGTAATCAACGATTAATTTAATCTTGATTTCAAAAGAGCTACTGCTTGATCTGTATATTTAGGATCCAAATTCTCAAGGGTATCTAAATCAGAATGGTAATACTTCATTACTAAAGACTGATCATTTTGCATCCAAATTACTTTATTTTGTACTTTTTCTATCCTAGAAATTCCGAATACCCAATCTATGTGATCATTTACGAATTTTGGGGAACTTATTCCTACTCCATCTAATACAAGGATTTCTTTTGAACTATTTATTATATTTGAGTACTTTTGATCAAAAACCTCGAATCCATATAGGCCATCATGGCTAGTTATAGATTCTTCCTCGCTCCCAATAAAAACAAATAGATTGTTTGAAATTAGGTCCGGGTGATTTGTTATCGTTTGCATTATTACGTCAACAGCTGCAGCATTGTCCACTGCACCTTGTCCTACTAGTGAATCATAATGTGCAAATACGATGCTTTCTGGATTCAAAATGTTTCCTACAAGTATGTTTTGCGAAGTGAATTCTAATTCTTCAACTTCAACTTTTCCAGATATTTTATTTCCCATTACTATTTTGACAACATTATCTCTAGATATCGCGACTGAAGGTGTTTCTTTATAACTTTGTAAGCAAATTCCTTCAGAAATGGGGTTAAAAATAATCATGGAGTTTTCAGATTTTGCACCAAAAGCATTTAATACTTTGGTATCTTTACTTATTTCTCCACTTGAGAATGAAGCCCCAAGGCAGGGGATGCTTAGATTATCAACGAATAGTTCTGCACTTTTAGTAACAGGTATTTTTACTTTGAATTCTTGTAAGATGAATTTAACTCCAATTTTCGAAAGATAATCATGTATTAATTTAGCAGCAAGATTTTCATTTAGGCCACGTCTTGGTGAAATGGATACTAAATTATTTAAAAAATTACTAAATTGGTTGTTGTTCATAATAGTTATCTTTTAAAATATTTATTAAAAGTATCTTTCCTAATAGAGTTTGAAACCTTGGCAATCGTTGCTGTACTTGTCTTAACTTCTTTCATTATCTCAACATAGCTTTTCTTTTCACTAAGCATTTTGAGTATTAAATATCTTTTCTCTAATATATCGAGCTCACGTGTCCCTAAAACTAATTCTAATATCTCTTTTGTCTCTTTACTACTCTTAGATTTAAAAAGAAGTGTGTATATGCTAGTGTCATTTTTTTTCATTATAATTAATGTTAATATATTTGTTATGTATATAGAATACTTTAGTACTTTAGAGTTGTAAAGTAAAGTATTCGTAACATGAAGTTTTATGGTATGGTAAATCTTTCGAATATCTTGTAATATGTACTCATAGTTATTAACAATTAACAATGCAAATTTATAAAATTGGAAATAGCATAAAATTTCAAGGAATTGTAAAAAGTTTTTTACTTTTTCCTGAAACAGATACCTCAAATGAATCCAATGTATTAGTAGATCCATTCAATAAGGTAAAAGAAACTTCTACTAAGATTATTAACATGGCGGGGGAATATGAGGTAGATGATGTCACAGTTCAGTTATTTAAACTAGAAGGTAAGTATTCTAAAGCTGTTAACTATGCTTTTACATCTCTAGATAACATCAATTCTCTTTGGTTAAGCGATGAAGTTCTCTCTCTTACAAAGGAAGAAATTGAAAATCTTCCTCAAATTCATCTTCTGTTATTAAGTCTTTCAAGTGATCCTAAAAAATTAGAAAAACAAGTAGAAATAGTTTCTGAGATTGAGCCAAACTATATTACATACGTATCTGAAGATAAAGTGTTAATTAAAGAATTTGAGAAACAGTATGGAGAAGCAGCAGAGCTTAACAAAAAGTTAAAGTTTAAGGCTGAAGATTTTGAAGGATTAGAGGAATCTACAACTCATTTCATTAAGTTTGACTAATATAATTAACTATACAATATATATTGTATTAAGGTTAATTCATTTAAATAGTTTCAAATATGGCAGATATTAGGCTTCCACCACAAAACTTAGATGCTGAAAAGTCTGTTCTTGGTTCTGTATTAATAGATGAAGAGGCGATTTACAAGATAGTTGAGATTCTTAAACCTGAGAATTTTTATCACCCGCACAACAAGGAGATATTTTCTGCAATGCTTGAACTATTTAATACCCAGAAGGCTATAGATATTCTTACTCTTTCAGATTTACTTAAGAAGAACAAGATGTTATCTAAAGTTGGTGGTATGCCTTATCTTACTGAACTTGCAGCTGTTCTTCCAATATCTGCTCATCTGGAAGAGTATGCTCATATTGTAAAAGAGACAAGTATTAGAAGGAAATTAATAAGTCTGGGAGCTAAATTTGGAGAATCTGCTTATGAAGAACAAAAGAAACTTGCAGATGTCTTAAATGAATGTGAATCTGGTATTTTCGAAATTACAGAAGATAATATCAAGAAAGATTTTGTCCATGTATCCAAACTTCTTGAAGAAGCTTATGAAAATGTAGAAGATATAGACAAGAGTAAAGATAAAGTTGCAGGAGTTAAAACTGGATTTACTAAATTAGATAATTTAATTGGAGGATTTCAAAAGTCTGATCTTATTATTCTTGGTGCTAGACCTTCTGTAGGAAAAACTTCTTTAGCCTTAGACGTTGCTAGACACGCAGCTGTAAAAGGTAAAGCAAATGTTGGATTCTTCTCACTTGAAATGTCTAATATGCAACTTATGTATAGACTGTTATCTATGCAAACTGGTGCAAATCTATGGGATCTTAGAATGGGTCATTTAACAGATAAACAATTTGAAGTCCTTCCAGATGCTTTAGGAATCCTTTCTGAATCTAATCTATATATTGATGATACTCCTGGTGCATCTATTACTGAGATAAGAACCAAAGCAAGAAGACTAAAGATGGAAAAGGGATTGGATATAATATTTATTGACTATCTTCAATTAGTTACTGGTAATAACAAAGAGAATAGGGTGCAAGAAGTTTCGGATATTTCTAGACAGTTGAAAAACATTGCAAGAGAATTAGATATTCCTGTAATTGCTTTATCACAGTTGAATAGGGCAGTAGAATCAAGAAATGATAGGAGACCACAGTTATCTGATCTTAGAGAGTCTGGATCTATTGAGCAGGATGCAGATATTGTTATGTTCCTTCATAGAGAAGAAATGTATAACCAACAAACTGAGAACAAAGGTACTGCTGAGCTTATAATTGCAAAGCATAGAAATGGACCTACTGGAACCATTGATTTGTTCTTCGTAAAGGAGCAAGCGAGGTATCGGGAACTTGATAAACAACATTAGGAATATCTGGAAGCTGTTGAATAATTTGACATATATTTTAAAAAAAACTAGGATTTAATGAGGCGTGCTTAATTATTAGTCTTAATTTGATGAATCCAAATGATAATACACAAGGTACTCAAAATACCTCAAGCGATTGGCAACAAATGAGTGATACTAACCAAACATCAACTCCTCTTACTGATCCAACTTTAGCAACTCCTATGTCTCTTCCAGGGGATGATCAGGGTCAAAGTATGGCACAAGGATATCCTGCTACTGAACCTAATCTAATGCCTTCAGAAACCCCAATGAATGGAAGTCAATTTCCAGTAACTGAACCACAGATGGATTCTGTTCAACCTGAACCAGCTGTAATGGAACCAATGCAACAAGCAACTGGTCCTCAAACATTAAGTGATGGAAGTGAAGCAATTCCTAGAGATCCTAATGTATTAAACTTTATGATTCAAACCGTTCAAGAAAAGAACAAAGATGCTACGCCAGACCCAGTTTTTGTTCAGAAGGAAGCTGAAAGATTATATGATGAATTCGGAGAGAAACTAGTCGACTATTTTGAGCCAATGTTATCTAAAGAACAAGTAGAACAATTTGATAAATTAATGTCTGAGGGTACTTCACAAGACCAGTTATTAGCATTTCTCATGAGTTGTATTCCAGATCTAACTCAACAAATAGAGAAAGTTCTAATTGAATTCAAAGAGAAATATATTTACGGATTCTAATTAATTTCCTAATATGGGTAGAGATGAAGGAACCGGAGGTTCTCAACAAGTCTATCAGGAGCAAATCTCCGAGATGGATAAAAAAATACGAGAATTAGAAAAGCAAGAAGAGGAATTCGATAAGGCTATGGAGCAGATGACCGAGCAAGAGAAAGACCTTAAAGAAAAGATGAAAGATGAAGAATGTCTTTTTGACGAAGGTGTTCAGCAGATTAATGAAGGACTAGAAGAAATTAGTGGACAATTAGAGGCTGTTGTAGATATTCTCAATAATCCAGATGTAGATGAACAGACTAAAGAGCAGTACATGCAACAGTATGAGCAGTTAAAGAAACAAAAGGAACATTTAGAAGAACAAAAAGATGAAAGAGTTAATGCAATAAAGAATCAGATTAAAACTGCACTTAAACAACTCCAAGCAAAGCAATCTCAAATAGCTGCAAATTTAAAGGCAGTTAAATCTCAAAAAGAAACTCTTAAGGTCAGAAGAAAATCTATGAAAGCTATTATGATCTCACAAGCAGGCAAAGCTGCTGCAAATCATACAAAGAAAAAAGCAAACACTGCACAAGCTGCAGAACAAAATTCAGTAAAAGGGTAGTCATTTCACTTATCTCCTTCCCATATATATTGTATAATCCTAACATGCCGAGATGGCGGAATTGGTAGACGCACGGGACTCAAAATCCCGCGGTAGCAATACTATGAGGGTTCGATTCCCTCTCTCGGCACCATAAATATATTATGAAATTTGTAATATTCTTTTTATGCCCAGAAATTATTCTCTCAAAACTACATTCAATTCAGAGGCAGAACTTTATGAATCTATCCGTCCTACCTATCCAGAAGAACTATTTGAAGACATTATTAAGCACACTCAAGTAGACTTAGATTCAAAGTTACTTGAAATAGGTCCTGGGACAGGTCAAGCAACAAGATCTTTTGCAAAGAGAGGTTATGACATAACTGCTGTAGAACTTGGTGAAGATCTTGCAAATGTTGCAAGAAAGGTTTTAAGTAAATTTAAGAAGGTAAGAGTAATTACAAGTCCTTTTGAAGATGTTGAACTTACACCTAATTCTTTTGATTTAATATATTCTGCAACTGCCTTTCATTGGGTAAAACCTGAAGTTAAATTCACCAAAACGTTCAACCTTTTAGTGAAAGATGGGTGTCTTGCAATTATAGATACTCGTCATGTTTCTGATGAAGTTGGTGATGATTTTTTTATTGCTTCACAACCTATATATGAGAAATATAAACCGGGTGGTAAATATGACAAAAACTTTAAACTCCCAATTAGATCGGATTTAAAAGCAGATAAGGTAGATGAGACTCTATTCAAGCTGGTATCTTTCAATTCATTTCCTATAAATATAAAATATTCTGGAAAAGAGTATGCAGATTTACAAAATACATACTCACCTGTAATTGCATTGCCAAGTGAACAAAGAGAAGGGTTCTTAAGAGAGATTCAAATGCTAATAGATAATAAATTTGGAGGAAGTATTTTAAAGCCTCTCGCAATGACATTAACAATTGTAAAGAAAGTAGCTTAAGATCAACATAATTTCTATTAACATTTTACATAAACTTAATGACTAGTAATAACAAAGAGATAGAGATTCAAGTTGAAATTCAAAATTCCAAGAAGCTTCTAAAATTTCTAACTAGTGAAGCTAAATATATTGCTACGAAGAATCAGCTTGATGAATATTTTACTCCCAAAGATAATAATTTCGTGTTAGTTCGTCCTGTTAAAGAGTGGTTAAGGCTTAGAGATGCAGAAGGGAAATATTCAATTAATTACAAATGTTGGCATTTCAAAAAGGATGGAACAAGTAGTTATTGTGATGAGTACGAAACAAAACTTGAGGATATAGATAAAATGAGAAAGATTTTTAAGTCATTAGGATATAAATCTCTCGTTAAGGTTAGAAAAATCAGAAAAATTTGGGTATA
>JBAXRR010000028.1:0-14049 GCA_037131125.1 bacterium | reverse complement strand
TTAAGCCTTTGGGAATATTATTCCCACCCAGCTTGACTGAATCAGCATCATACCGCAATATTCCGTTGTCCTGTAATTTAGCGACATTATGATCCAAACCAGACTGGGATATTACCCCAGGAAAATCCAATTCTATGAGTAATATAGAAATCTACTTTTCCTTCTTCTTTGTATCTAACATCAAAACTTCCAAGTGTTCCGAATTTAGTAGGAATAATATATATGTTCTCTACTTTTTCAAAGCTTGGAAATATAGATTTTACATATTTCACTAAATCTTCTTTAACATTGTCAAAAGATCTTATATCTTTTATGTAATCCTTTTCAGATATATCTAGATCGAAATGGTTGTCTATAATCTTATATACTTCTGTTTCTGTATCCTCGTACTTAACATCAGATTCTATTAATAGTTGCATAAATCTTGGAAGAGAAAATAGATCGTAATCTGGAAGATACCAATCATTCTCGTGAACATATGGAAGAATTATTGATCTGATATTTTGATAAAAACCTGATTGAATAGCCTTACACTTTATGGCATATAGATTTCTTTGATACTTTTTGTCAGTTGCCCAGATAAACTGCATATATTCGATCTAACTCTATGGGATATTATACATCCTCACTCTTTTGATATTCAAGATAAGTTCAAGATAATTACCAGATTAGGACTAAAATTCACATATATTTTTTATCTTGAAACTATGGCTTTTATTGACACATCTGAAGCAATATCTTCTGTTATTACAGAAGTTGATACACGAACAAAGTCTTCACCAGTGGGATTATTTGCCGATGCCCACTTAAATTATGAGCCAGATGGAGTTAAAAGTTTTCCTGCACAATACGGACTTTTAAGAACAAGTATTGGAAAAGAGGCAATCACAAGTTTAATGTGGGGTGGAGAACAATTAGCAGAGACATTAACATCTATGGTAGAAAGAGTAATTAAGTATCCATATAGTACGCTCAGTCCATCAATTCTATTTATTGAAAATGGAAATGAAGCTCAAAAATTGGGAATAACACCAGAAATTCTCATGGGTTCTTATCATGAAGTATTAAAAGAAACCTCTGAGTGTGAACCAGTAGCAATAAGCGCAGATCTTAGCAATATTCCTCTAATCGATCTAATAGATGTTATGAAAAGAAGCTTACTTCCTAAAAATATGGAAGCTTACGTAGCAGAAATGGTAAATGCAAAAAATAGGTCAAAAGATCAAGCAGAATTAGCTATAGAATTACAAAAAATATTTCCAGAAGATTCAAATAAAGTAGCCAGTGAAATATTAGAGCTTGAATCAATCATGGAAGAAATTGACAAAAGTTATGGCCACTTTTTGGAAGGTTCAAGAATACTGTTTTTAATTAATGATACTGGGAATGAAAAAAGTAAATTAGGATCTAGTGGAGAATTAATCAAAGCTATTCTCAAAGGAAATGAAACTAGAAAGGATACTGAAATTCGACAAGAAAAAAATGATTGGAGAAGAACACTTATAGCGCTGAGTAGAGTTAAATTTGGAGTTTTTTCTAATAATTTATTACTTACAAATGTGGCTCAAGCTATTCCAGACATTAATGACTCAAGAAAATATGATAATAGAGTCGCAATTACAAGGCGTATTTTTTCTTTTGATAGCAGTCGAATTTTATTAATAGCCAAAAAAATACTAAGAAATGCTTTTCAAGCTGAAAGAAAAAATGGGAGGTATGAAACTGCAAAATTTTTCAATGAATCGAAAGAGATGATTGCCAAAGAAACAGTTGATTATATTCAACAATTCTTAGAAGAGCCAAACTTTATTGAATTAACACAAATGGCATTATGGTTAAGGATAAACTTTGGAAAAGACCTTAAAGTTGACCCTTCGAAAAGTAGAGTAGAAAATCTTAAAGATTTAAAATTTTCATTCACACGTAACCTTTTATTGGGCTATTGGGGAATGCTTGAAACAGAAATTGATGGATTATCTAGGCCTGAAAAAGAATTTTTATATGAATCAATTGAAAAGATATGTAAATTTTTAACATATCCGGAAGTTAACGCCTCACCATATAATGTTGATTCATTACGAGAAGTATTTGATATTCAAAACGATACTATATGGAAGGAAATACTGAATTTTATGTCTGAGACAATCATGTTCAATATGTCTAAAGATAATCAAAATGCTTGGCGGGTTCAGTTAAAACCATTTTTCGTTGATGCATTTACTCGAATAAGTACTGTGAATTACGTATTTGAAAGACAATTGATATCATTAAGAGAACACCCAGAAATTATGGCAAATATACTTTTATCCGAAACAGGAAAAGTACTGATGGGAAAATTACGAAACTAACATAGCTTTATGAATATATTCCAATATCATCAGGAATATATTCTCTGAAGTTCTTTGGATTGATTTGAACATTTTGAGTTTTACCTTCTACTATCATACGAGCTACTTTTCTTGCAATAGTAGTTAAGTTTCTCTCTAACTGTCTAATACCAGCATCAAAACCTAATGGTCTTATCATAAGAGGCCAAACATCTTCTGAAAAAGATAATTGGTATTCATCAAGACCAGTAGCTAACCTTACCTTCTTAAGAAGATAGTCTTTTGCAATATGAGCTTTCTCATCATCGGTATAACTACTGAATCTAATAATTTCCAACCTATCTAGAAGTGCTGTTGAAAGTGTACCTAAGTTATTTGCAGTACATACGAACATAACTTTTGAAAGATCTACAGGATAATCTATATATGCATCTAAGAATGTTCCATTTTGTTCTGGATCAAGTATTTCAAGAAAAGATGCCATGAAGTCAAATCTTCTAGACTCTTCTCCACTTAACTTATCTATTTCATCTAATAGAATTAAAGGATTAGATACTTCAGCTCTTACCAATGCTTTAATTATTTGTCCTGGTTCAGCTCCCATAAATGCACGAGATTGTCCTCTTAATTGCATTACAGATCCCATAGCACCAAGTGCTACTCTAACAAAGGGTCTATTCATTGCTTGTGCAATAGATTTTGCTAGAGATGTTTTACCAATACCTTGAACACCAACAAAACAAAGAACAGGTGCATGAGAAGAGTTACCGGCAAGTACAGACATGTCTTCAGTACTTTCGGTTTGAGTTTTGAGTTCAGCTGGGGTTAGTTTATCTGTTTGTAGTTTCATAACTGAAAGGTATTCAGTTATTCTATCTTTAACAGATTGCATACCGAAGTGATTAGAATCCAATACCTTTCTTACGTTATCTATTGCTAGATTTTCAGTAGCATATTTTCTAAAAGGAATCTTAGTTACCCATTCAACATACTTTTCTATTAATTCATATTCTCCAGAGTAACTTCCATGTCTTGCCATTCTCTTAAGTCTATCCAACATTTTTTGAGTCTTTACCTTTAGAGCAGCAGGAATCTTTGCATCTGCAATTGTCTTTTCTAGAAGTGCAATTTCTGATGTTGTATCATCAGATGAACTTACTGTTGGATTTATATCTACTGTATCTTTGGATTTCTCATCTTCACTAGGTGTAAAACCACCACTGGTGTTATTACTTACATTAAAATCAGATGATTTGAATTGTGTAGTCTGATCGTCCAAAGGGCAGAGTTTAGAATTAATCTAAACTCATTCTAGTTAAATTTTAAGAAAGTATCAAACGATTATCTCTTATTTTGTTTCTCGTCCTTATCTTTCTTTGCAGGTTTTGCATCAACCTTTGCAACTGCACTAGCTACTTCAGCACCTTCAACAGGTTTAGCTGGAGCATCTGCACCTTCAGCTGTTTCAGTAGTTGTAGCGGCAACTGCTTTAACTTCTTCAACGATTTCCTTTTGTGGAGGAACGATAGTAACAATAGCTAAGTTCAATTTTACTTTAGGTTGTAATTCAATTCCCTTTTCGAGAACAAGATCCTTAACCAAGACTGAGTCTCCAATGTTATCCATCTTTGAGATATCTATAACAAGATATTCAGGAATTTGAGATGGAAGTGCTCTAATTGGAAGTAAGTCTAAAGGATTAACCAAAAATCCAACATTATTCTTAACTGCCATTGAAACTCCTTCAATCTTAAATGGAACCTCAACATTAACTGGTTTATCCATATCTAATCTATATAGAGAGACATGAACTAGGTTTGCACTTACTGGGTGGTATTGTACTTCTCTTACTAGAACACTGTATTTTTTACCATCAAAATCTACTGTAATAACCTTGTTTGTTCCAGCTTCTCTTACAATTTTAAGAAGTTCATCTCCATTAGCAAGTAAGTTTATTGGATCATTTCCAGGACCATACATTGAAACAGGGATTTCACCTTTTTGTCTAAGTGTTTTAACTTGTTTTCCTAGAACATCTCTTTTTTGAACCTTTAGATTTAACATTAATAATACTAATAATAAATTATGATTGACTCTTAAGTTTAACTACAATTCTTCTCTCATCCCCTTCTCCTACACTATCTGTAACCAAATCTGGTTGATCTGCAAGTGCTAAGTGAACTATTCTTCTGTCATATGGTCTCATAGGAGCTAAATGTTTTTCTGTGTTATTCATTCTTACAAACTCTGCTGCTTCCATTGCAATTTCTTTTAATGACTCTTCTCTTTTCTCTCTATAGTTGTTTACGTTCAAAAGAACTCTGACTGGTTTTTCTAATCCTTTATTCAAAATTAACTGTAGAACAGTTTGAAAAGATTCTAGATTCTTTCCATGGTAACCGATCATGTAACCAAGATTTTCAGATTCAAGGGAGATATTAATAGTAGGGATTTCCTCTATTTCGGTTACCTCAATTTTAGGAGTTGCATCAAAGTTTACAAGTCCAGCTAAATCAGCTAAAACCTTCTCTGCTCTATCTTTTAAAGTATTATTATCCACCAATATTATTATAAAACGTTAATTATTTCTTATTCTTTTTCTTTGAAGGACCTTCAACAATTACTGCATCCACAACTTCATCTTTTTTCTTTTCAAGTAATTTGTTCTGAAGAGCCGTCTGTATTATACCAAACACATTCTGGACTGTCCAAAAGATAGATAGGCCTAGTGGGAAGAATTGAGATCCTCCTAGAAAACCTAATGACGTAATTGCAGTAATTCCAGCAAAAAGATAAGTCATTTGTTTATTCATTCCTGTCATCATTCCATCCATATTTTTTGTAGGATCCTTAGGATCTGAAACTTTTTTAGATAATTCCTTAGATTTAGACTTATTCTTATCTGAATCAGATGGAGCATTTTGCATATTCATCGAATTCATACTGAACATTGAAGAAAAGATCTGAGTAATGCCTAAAATAGCAGCAATTAATACATAAGGAATTATTTGAGGATTACTTATATCAAAACTTGTAGCAACCTTGGAAAGATTAAGGCCTAAAGTATCAAACTTCATGGCCTCACCTTTAGTTATGATTGCTTTGGTTGTTAAATCTACTCCATTTAAAGTAAATGTTGTTTTAGTAGTATCTAGAGTTTCTCTTGTTGGAGCTCTGAAGTAGAAGGATAAATCAGGTTTCTTATTATTAATCACATGAGCATCTCTACTTGTAGCTACAAATGTTGGAGCATATACAGCTATATCATTATTAAGAAAATTTGGATCTTTTTGTTCTTCTTGGTAAACCTTGTCCCATTCTGTTAAATCAGAAGCTTTTTGTTCCTCTGTTTCATATACATAAAAAGTATCCACATATTTTTTAACCTTACCTTTTTCAGATGTAAGATTTATGACAACCTCATTTTTACCAACAGGAAGATCTTGTTCAATTTTATAGATCAAAGAGTCCTCTTTCTTCTTGGTTTGCTCAGAAAAGCTTTCTACATTATATGCATGCCATCCCCTATCCATGAGGTCTATGATCACTGATCTCATAGAAAGTAACATGATAAGAGTAAGGATCATTGGAAGACATCCACCTAAAGTTCCACCTAAAAGTTGACCTTGGTACTTTGCTAATTCTTTAGCTTGCATCTCCTTGTCATTCTTATATCTCTCCTTAACCTCTTCCATTTTCACCTGAAGTTCTTTATTCTTCCTTCCTGCCTTTATTTGTCTTAGAGCAATTGGAAGTGTTACAAGCTTGAAAAGTACTGCTATTACTACAATTGCAAGGGTTAAATTACCTCCAAACAGGTTATATAGCCCAACAATTAAGTTAGATAGAGGTTGGTAGATAATTTGTATGTGAGTTAAGTCCATTAATGTTTTTTAACAATGTCTTCCATTCTATCAGACAAGTAAGCCAAAAATCCAAGAAATATGGTAAAATTGAGGTGTTCTTTAACAACAAAAGAGAAATATGGATATGGGCGCGTAAGGCTTTCGACAGAGGAGTTAATTTATCAGCTCATGCAGTGTTTTTAGTCAGCTATCTCCTTTACAAATAACTGACGGTGCCTTAGCTGGCACAACACAATAAGTGTAGAAACAGCAAATAACAGTGCTAAGAGAATGCAAAACGTATGGGCTTTCTTAAAGTCTGTACAACTACAACCAGCAATGGCTTTAGTAGCATAATTTTCGCACTGACTTCATTTATTGAAGTCCATTCTTAGGTAATTTTGATTATGGAAGTACTTAAGGGTGTAAAAAAACATAATTTGCAGTCTCGACAGTTTGATTTAGCTTTCGAGATTAAGACTAACTAAATTCTTTTTATTGGTTTTTGGAAGTTTTTATCAATAGAAAGTAATTAAATTTCCTAAGCGTGTAAATAAAGTTGGTAAGTCGATTTCTTTGGAAGTGGGTTCAATTCCCACCGCGTCCACCATTTTCTCGCTTTGTTGTGTTCTCATTCATCCCTTCCCTATTGACATATTTAACTAGTAACCATAAATTAACGATATATTTAGAACTTTTTAATTCTTTAATATATTAACGCACTATTATGGTCGTTTTCTCTCCAGAAGGAGGAGCTCCAGATTCAAGAAGTCCTGTTAAAAGAAGACAAAGAGCTTCAGCAAAATCATCAGGGAATGTAATTATCAATACAGATACAACTCATCCCCAAAGTGTAGTAATTCCGTTAGAAAGAGACGCAAGAGGTACTCCACTAAAACATTTGACCCACGCAGAGCAGAGAGAACAAAATGCGAGACAAGATCCATTCGATAGAGAAAGAGAATTACTAATAAAAGCATTTGGGTATGACCCTAATGCTCCAAAAGAAGAATAATTATATACATTTCTGATATAATCTATTCCCTATCTCAATTATTAGGATTAATATAATGTTTGGATCAGCAGAATCTGGATTTGGTGGATATGGTCCACAAATAATGGAAAATAAACATAGTGATAAAGGTGGAAAAGGAAGCAGTGGATCCACTCCTGGGCCTACAGATGAAAGTCTTGGGGATGTAGCTGAAGAGATAAAAAAAGATCAAGAACAGGGCACTTCAGAATTTCCAAAAGATACTGACAAAGATATTCCAGATGATGCAGAGAGAACTGTAGACGGCACACCAATAAAAAGACTTAGCAAAAAGGAGGAAAGAAAGCAGAGAGAAAGAAAAGACTCTTCTGAGGCAGAAGAGGATAGAATGAAAAGAAAACCAAAACTCTTTGGGCTATTTTAACTCTCCCCTAGCAAGTACAAAAGCATAAAGATTAATATTAGGAAGCGTTTGACTAACTACCTTTGCACATTTCTCAAGTGTTACTCCAGTTGTCATAACATCATCTACAATAACTATATTCTTAATATTCTTTTTAATCTTTTCCAAATTTGTTTTGTTTATCTTAAAAACACCTTTTTGACTATTAAGTCTAGATAGCATATCTTTTCCTGCTTGTTTTCTTGTTGGTCTAGTTTTAACAAGGAGTTTTAGGTATTGATAGCCAGTATAATCCCTAATATATTCACATATTTTTTCAGATTGGTTAAAACCTCTCATGTTCTCCTTTAGAAAGAACATTGGGACTGGAACGAAAAGTGTATCTTTTATAGGAATAATCTCCTTTAAAGATTTTAACCTTGGCAAAAGAAGTTTAATCACTTTCTTAAATACATAGTAATACCCACTATATTTACCATACTCCTCTATCTTTTTAATATTTTTGTCATAAACATATCCAATAAATATGCCTTTAAATGAAGTGTGGTCTTTACATTCATTACAAACAATACTTTTATATTTTAGAAAATATTCATAAGAATATTCTTTGTGACACACATGACACTCAAGTCTATGCTTACGAAATCCATTTGAACATTTTTTGCAGATTAACTCCCCTTCTTTGTCACATATTACACAATTAGGTGGGAATACACATTCAAGGAATTTGTATATGAAATTATTTATTCTTTTTCTAGTAATCTTTCTGAACACAACGGAATTGTTAGCAAATATTTAATTAAACAAATATGAGGATAATGTTAGAATGAAAGATATAATTTAATATTATCTATCTATATATGGATTATTCAGGAGTTCTTAGCCACACTTTTCACAATTGGTGGAAATTTAAGAAATACTGGCTTATTGCATTCATTGCTTTATTTAACCCTTTTCTCTTCTCAGTAATTGGAACTTTCATGTTTCTTCCTAAACACACAAGTGGACTTGTTATACCAGAGATAGCATCATCTATGGTTGTCAATACACAGAATCAGGATCAGTTCATGACAACTACTGGAATAGTATTTATTATTTCTTTAATTATTTACGTTTTCTACGTTCTAATTATTGGCAATATGTTTATTGCAGGAATAATGAAAGGATATGCAGTATCTGGAGAAACTGGAAAAGCAATGGGAATTCTTGAAACTTTGAAACAAGGATCAAAATATTGGCTTAAGTTAATAGCACAGAAACTATTAATCTCTTCTCCCCTAATTATAGTTATGGTTATCTACTTCTTTATTATATTTGGATTTGTATTTGTTGGATCCGCAAGTGGAGCGCCTTCTAAAGGCGATAGTGGTATTGCTGGTTTGTTTGCCTTACTACTTTGTTGTTTTTATATTGTAATTTTCATACTAGCATTCCTAATTCAAGTTACTTATGAAATATCTGCAAGATATTTAGTAGTTGAAGATAAAGGATTCTTTGAAGCAATAAGAAGTGGAATAAATTTCACAAGAAAGAATATAGGGATAGTCTTTGTAAGCGTATTATTATTAATTGTACTAGCATTCTTAGTATACTTGATCGTTCTTATTCCTTCCATGATCTCTTCCATATTTATAGTGATCTCAGCATTTATAATACCTACAATTGTAAATACAGATCCAGTAATAGGTACTATCCTTTTCTTCGTAACTACAGGTATTGCAAGCTTAGTATATATATTTGCGCTTTCACTTTCGCTAACATTAAATATTAGCTTTTGGAACAGTCTATTTATTAAGTTTAAGGAATACAAAGAAAAGTCTATAGTTAGTAAATAACAATATATTTAATTTTTATTTTTATATTATGTACTCAGAAATCGTCAAAAAGAGTTTAGATATATGGTGGAAAAACAAACGTCTTTGGATAGTTGGAATACTTGCAGCACTCACACTTTCTGTATCTACAAGTAGCTACAGTAATAGTTCATCTAAATTTGGAAGTGAATTTTTAATTTTTCTTTCAATTTTCTCTTTAATTGTAATGGTAATTAATTTTTCATATACAATTACAATTGGAATGTTTGCTGATGCAGGATTAATAATTGGATATGGGGATTTGTATAAAGGAAAATCTATTGGATCTGTTATGGATATTTTGAAAACTGGGAAAAAATACTGGTTAAGAATGATTGGTCTTACAGCATGTTTCATTATTCCAATATTTGTAATAGTTTTTGTTGTCATGGCTGTACTATTTCTTGTATTTGGAGGTGTTGCTTTATTAACATCAGGAGCAGGAGCAAAAGAAATGGTTGCAGGGGTTGGGTTAATTATAATTCTTGCTATGTGTTTTTTGGGAGTAATTGGTTTTGTCTTTTCAATCATTTGGGCAATCCATTTTAATATGGCACAAAGAGTTCTATTGCTTGAAGATAAGGGTGTAATAGATTCAATTAAAATATCTTTCCATATGCTTAAAGTGAATTTCTGGAGATTAATTGAAGGAGTAATTGTTCTATTTGGAATTGAGATATTGTTAATGATTGTTCTTCTACTCCCTGCAATTCTAGTCGGAGTAATAGTATTTGCTATAGCTGCTTTTGTCGGAATTGCAGCATTAGCTTTAGAGCCAACCATGCCTTTAATATCTGCAATTATATTAACAGTATTTGGAGTTATAACTTCAATACTTGTAAGTATAGCAGGATCATTCCTTTCATCATTTGGGCAAGTATATTGGAATATGATATACTTTAAATTAACAGAGGCAAAGAACCATTTAGTCAATGGGGAGCCAGAGAAAGAAAGTTTAGCTAAGGCTAAATAAGTAGAATCTCAGATCCAATTAGTTGGATTACAAGTAAAGCATAGTAATATGCTTTGAAATGTAGGGTGGTACCACGTAAATAACGTCCCTTCATAGTACGAAAGTATTATGGGGGGATTTTTTATTGCACATTAAAATTTGTTTTTTACTTTATTTCTTATCTTTTTACAAATGACTAAAATTCAAAACTTACCAGAAGGAGCATATAGACCAGAAGTATATGAAGAAGAAATACTAAAATTCTGGTTGGATAATAAATTCTACAAACCTGAGTATGACTCAGAAAAAGGTCTTATGACAACAGATGAGATGAAGAAAGATATTAAAGAGAAAGGGAAGAAAACATTTTCCATGGTACTTCCCCCACCTAATGCAAATGGAGAACTTCACTGTGGGCACGTAAGTGGATACTCATATATGGATCTACTTGGAAGATTCCATAGAATGAATGGAGAGAAAGTAATATTAATACCTGGAAAAGATCATGCTGGAATATTAACTGAAATGGTTTATGAAAAAGAACTTCAAAAGAAAGGTTCATCTAAAAGGAAATTAGGTAGAGAGGAATTCTACAAGCAGTGCTATGAGTACTCCACTCTAATGGCTAAAAATGCGAGCGAGAATGAAAAATCCATAGGTCTGTCAGCAGATTTCGACAGAGATATATTTACACTAGATCCAGATATTGTAAAAATAGTTCTTGAAACATTTATTAATCTCTACAATGACAAATTAATATATAAAGGAACTCAAATAGTTAATTGGGATCCAAAGGCTCAAAGTACTTTGGCAGATATAGATACTGAAAGACAAGCAGTAAAGGGTAAACTTTGCTATATTAAATACTCAGATGAAATTACTGTTGCAACAACAAGACCTGAAACTCTTTTTGGAGATACTGCAGTTGCAGTTAATCCTACAGATGAAAGATACAAGAAATTAATTGGAACTAAGATTAAATTACCACTTACAAACAGAGAGATACCAATAATCTACTCACCAAGAATTGAAAAAGAATTTGGAACAGGATGTCTTAAGGTTACCCCTGCTCACGCACCTGATGACTATACGATTATGAATGAATGGAATATTGAGGCAGAGAAAAATGGTTTTGAAAAAATTGGTTATGTAAATGTAATAGACAAATACGCAAAACTATTACCAATGGCAGGTGAATTTGCTGGTATGAAAACAAGTGAAGCTAGAGAAAAAGTAGTAGCAAAATTAAAGGAATTAGGGCTTTTAACAAAAGAAGAGGAGATAGATCAGAACATCGTAGTTGGAGAAAGATCTAAGGCAGTTATAGAGCCAATTATGAGTAGACAATGGTTCGTTGATGTAAAGAAACTTAAAGAAAAAGCATTGGAAGTTGTTAAAAGCAAAAAGGTAACAATTCATCCAGAAAATATGCATGAGAAGTTAACCATGTGGTTAGAAAATCTTAGAGATTGGCCAATATCTAGAAGTCTATGGTGGGGATATAGAATTCCTGTTTGGTACAAAGGAGACATTAATGAATATTACGACGAGAATGGACAATTTGTATCTGTAGATCCTGAAACGAAAATACAACTAGAATGTCCAGGTGAAGGGTGGAAACAAGATGAAGATGTTTTAGATACTTGGTTTTCAAGTGGACAGTGGGCATATGCAACCCTTATGAAAACAAATCTTTTTGACACTTTTTACCCAACTCAAGTTATGGTTAATGCTCACGACATTCTTGAACTTTGGGACTCTCGTATGATAATGCTCTCCCTTTACAGAACTGGAGAGATTCCATTCAAAGATGTTTATCTAACTGGACTTGTTAAAGCAAGAGATGGTCAAAAAATGAGTAAGAGTAAAGGAAATGGAGTATCTCCTATTGAGCTTTATACAAAGTATGGAAAAGATGCTACTAGAATGTTCTATTATCATGGAAATAGTGCTGGTAGAGGTTACCCAATAAGTGACGAGAAACTTCTAAATATGAAGAAGTTTGCAAACAAGATTTGGAATGCATCTAGATTTGTATTAATTGGACTTCAAAATGAAGAAAATTTAACAGAAGATTCAATAAGAGATAAGAAGAATAAGGTAAACGATGAAACATATATTCAAATTGCAAAAGAGATGGAAGCAAAGGTAAGTACTCTTAGAGAAAATGTAATAAAGAAAATAGATAACTTAACATTTGGTTATGCAGCAGAAGATCTATACGAAAGCTTTTGGCATGATTTCTGTGACATCTACATTGAAAAACTAAAGGCAGCTACAAATCCAATGAAAGGAGAGTACATTGTTTCTAAAGATGGTCTTAAGGAAATTAACAAGATAATTCTTGAATCACTAAAAACATACCTTAAACTTCTTCATCCTTTCATGCCATTTATTACCGAAAAGATCTGGCAATATGTTCCAAGTGAAGGAAATACAATGAAGGTTAAGACAATTATGTTTGAGAAGATTTAAGATTAACTTTAGTTATTCAAAATCTAATTAATTACTTTGAGTTTTAAATGACTCAAATGATCCAATCTTAGTAAAATTGATTGAATAATCCTCAGCACTTTCTTTGTATATAACCACTGAGTCCAATCCAATGATTTTCAATCTATCATAAGTTAATAACTCCCCTTCTTTTAAGTTCATTACATCTCTAAGTAACCACTTTCCCAAGTCCTTATTATGTTTTGACATAAGTGCCTTGCCTCCATCTTGACAAACTTTTGCACTCATTACTTCTCCATTTGGCAACTTTAGATTAAATGATATGTCACGAGGTGGAAAGAAATCAGGAAATTTATGATGTATCCAAGCTGGGATAGGAATATATGCTTCATTTTCGTCTCGATCTCTTCCAGCAGCATTCCACTGATTTAGCTGACTTCTTTCAGGAACCATCATTTCTCTATCAGAATACAATGGTAAATATATATGTTCTGAGTCTTCTTTTATTTTTGCAAATTCTAATTTTAAACCAGAATCTAAAAGTAATTTTTCTAGTGCTTCAAATGGATCCTTTATTATATCAACTGAAACCTCAATTAGAGAATCTGGTGTAACAAATCTTTTATACAAAGTACTTTTTGATAAATTAAAACTATATTCATTAATTCCATCAATAAATTGGATTACATTATTTTTCACTTTGATCTTAGAGATATTTAAGATATCAACTAAATCCATATCTAAATCATATGCAGTAATTATTCCATTTTTTCTGGTTATACAATGGTAAAGCAGATTATCTAAAGAGTGAATTCTTTTTGTAGCATTCAATCTTTCATTTCTCAATATAGAAATTGTTTGAATCACTCCAGTAGGATCTTTCTCTGAATATAGTTTTTTATCTTTGTTGAACTCTGCAATTTTTTGAAAAGTTTTTCCATTGCCTTCCACAAATGTTTTAACACCTATACCCATTTCCTTTACACTTGCATCAACAGAAACATCCGATCTTGAAAGATTATTTGCAGAAAAAGCTCTGCAAAAAAGATTTTCAGCTACCCTTGAACTAACATACGGAACACTTGTATCAGCAAACAAATTGGATAATGATCCGATCAATTTTAATAATTTCTTATAGGATTCAATCTCTTGGTTAGTTCTTTTGTTTAAAAACATATTCATTCAATTGTTAATGCTTTGTATAAATTCTCAGCGATCCTT
>JBAXRR010000027.1:0-16547 GCA_037131125.1 bacterium | reverse complement strand
TTTGGAAAAAAGAAGTTGAAGTCTACAGATTTAAAAATCGAAAATGCTTATTTATAAAAATAAATAAATGGTATTAATTGACACAAATATCCTAGTAAATCGAGTATTAAAAAATCATGTAGAACTAACGGAGAATGATTTAAATATACTAAAAAAATTCGAGGAAATACCTGCTGAGCAGTTATTTATTCCTTCGTATATAATAACTGAGTTCTTGATACTAATACAAAAGGTTGTAGTGAAACGATTTCATTTTGATAAAAAGATTTCACAAATACTCTATAGGAATTCAATAACGCTAATAGGAAGACTGATCACATATGCAAATATAATTAATCCGACTTCAATAGAACTAACAGAAGCACTGGCTATTAACGAAGAATATTTTAAAACTAACAAAGATTTATCTTACACTGATGTTCTTTTATTAGTAACTTCCAAATTCAGGGGATTAGACCTTCTGTCAATGGACAAAATGTTGAATAAGGAAATAGAAAAATAACAAAAAGGGACCCTTTTATGAGTCCCTTTTCTAGATTCTAAAATGAATCTTAGTAATCCATTCCCATACCACCCATTCCACCTGCTGGCATGGTCATTTTATCTTCTGACTTGGATGGAGCATCTACAACTACAGCCTCAGTTGTAAGCATCATCATAGCAACACTTGAAGCATTCTCAAGTGCAAGTCTTACAACTTTAACAGGATCTATTATTCCAGCTTGAAACATATCTACATACTGGTCATTTCTTGCATCGTAACCAATATTTCCTTTAATCTTTTCAACTATCACTCCCCCATCCTTTCCAGCATTTTCAGCAATTTGTCTTGCTGGCTCTTCTAATGCTCTAAATAAAATATCTGTAGCTAGCTTCTCATCTCCAAAAAGTTTTAGATTCTTTAAAACATTTCTTGCATTAATTAATGCAACACCACCACCTGCAACAACACCCTCTTCAATTGCTGCAACAACAGCACTTTTAGCATCATCTACTCTATCTTTAACTTCTTTTTGTTCTACTTCAGTAGCTGCACCAACTTCAAGTACTGCAACTCCACCAGAGAGTTTTGCAAGTCTTTCTGCTAGTTTTTCTTTATCATAAGAACTTGTTGTCTTATTCATCTCATTTCTAATTGCAAGAACTCTATCTGCTAGAGCTTTCTTTGTTCCTTTTCCGTCTATAATTACAGTCTCTTCTTTTCTTACTACGACTTTCTTAGCGTGACCTAAATCTGTAAGTTCAGTAGTATCTAATTTCTTTCCAATCTCTGCTGAGATTACTTGTCCACCAGTTAGAATTGCAATATCGTTAAGCATTGCTTTTCTTCTATCTCCAAATGCTGGAGCTTTTACTGCTACTACATTTAGAACACCTTTTAACTTGTTAATAATTAGTGTTGTAAGGGCTTCTCCATCTAGATCTTCTGCAATTATTACAATGTCTTTAGATCCAGTTGCCGCTATCTTTTCTATTACTGGAAGTAGTTCTTTTACTGAAGATATTTTTCCATCTGTAATTAATATGTATGGATTTTCAATTATTGCTTCTTGTTTATCTGTATCTGTCATGAAATATGGAGAAATGTAGCCCTTATCAAAAGTCATTCCATCTACATATCTAACATTAATTCCAAATGTTTGACCATCTTCTACAGTTAAAACACCATCTTTACCAATCTTTTCATAAACCTCGGCAAGGGCATCCCCTATTACCTTATCTCCATTAGCACTTATTATTGCAACTCTTTCAATATCTTCTTTTCCTTTAACACTTTTAGACATCTTTTTAAGTTCTTCAACAATTGCGTTGACACCTTTTTCAATTCCTCTTCTTAGATCCATTGGACTTGCTCCTGCTTCAACATTCTTAAGTCCTGCAGTAAGAATAGATTGCACTAGAACGGCTGATGTTGTTGTTCCATCCCCTACTTTATCTACTGTCTTGGTACATGCTTCTTTTACAATTTGTGCACCAGTATTTTCTAATTTATTCTCAAGTTCAATCTCTTTTGCAATAGTTACTCCATCGTTAGTTATGTGTGGAGAACCATAGGATTTTGCTAGAACAACATTTCTTCCTTTTGGACCTAGTGTTACTTTAACTGCATTGGCAACCGCATCCACGCCTTTCTTAAGAGCTTTTCTTGCATCTGTTGAGTAAACAATTAGTTTTGCCATATGTAATATTTATTAATATGTATTATTTAAGTACTTATTCTTTTAGTTATTTTCCAAGTACAGCTAAAATATCTTCTTCACTCATAATAAAATAACTTTCCCCATCTACTTCGATTTCTTCAGGAGAATATTTCTTGAATATGACTGTGTCACCTGGCTTTACGTTAAATGCGATTTTCTTTCCATCCTTATCTAATTTACCTGTCCCAAGTGTAATTACTAATCCTTTTTGCTTTTTCTCTTTTTGAATAGTTTCAGGAAGTACTATTCCTGATGTTGTCTTTGTTTCCTCTTCTACTCCCCTTACTAATATGTTTCCTCCAAGTGGAGTTAAATTGGGCTTCTTACTCATTTGAAATATATTAATATGTAATATTAAAACTATTGATATTCCTATCTTAAGGTCAATATTTTAGCAAACTAGGATAATATTTGCTAACGAATCGTATTTTAGGAAATTACATCATGTTTTGTCAAGAATAGGATATAATTAAGCATGGCATTAATTGGATTAGATATTGGAACTAAAAAAACAGGCGTAGCAATAGCACATGAGCCATATATTGCTTGCGAAGATTTACCAATAATATTCGAAAGTAGAGAATCAGAACTCATTGGAAAAATACTTGAAATAATACTGAGAGAACAAGCAGAAAAGGTAATTATTGGTATTCCATTAGACATGAAAGGTGAAGATACTCCAGCAAGCCTTAAGATTAGAGAAATAGGGGAGAGACTTAAAAGAGCAATAGGAGAGAAGATTAAAACTGACATAATATATATAGATGAATCCATGTCTTCAAAGAGAGCGGGTGAGTATCTTAAGGGTAAAAAGGACGCTAAGCTTGACGATTCCATTGCTTCAAAAATCATTCTTCAGGAGTATATTAATAATCTTTAATTTTGTTAATCTTCGGTAGGAAATAAATGTGTCTTTATGCAAAGTCTGGCAAGTCACTATGATCAAGCATAATAAATTTGTACATTCGGATATAGGCAGTGGTCGTGGTCTTACAGAAATAAGAATAAGCACAATCCTTATCAGACTAACTTTCACGTGGTTTTTTAAAACTTTTATACACCTCCGCCTTTATTTTTCTAGCAATGTCATCAGTGTATCTGTCCTCTGTGAAAGGATCTGCAGAGTCGGAGTAACCTCGAATTTCCCAAAATCCTAATTCGTGTGTTTTACAAAATTCGATTTCAGTACAAAACTTAGTACCTTTCCAAGCATAAAGATCTGGAATAATTACTCTCATCGGACCTCCATGATCTGCTGATAAAGTCTCATTATTTGCTTTTGTTGCCAAGATCACTGTGTTGAAATATATTCTATCGTCTTGAATAAATGAGTGAGGGGAGTCTTTAAAATCTTTTCTTTCATCTAAATCATATTCGAAATACAGAAGTTTTTTTGAATTATCGTACTTAATTGAGGTTTCGTAATTCACATCATCTTTTGCTTTAAACTTAACAGAAATAGCAGAATCTTTTGGATTAACAAGCTTAACAAGATCATAGAAGTTCACACCTTCCCAGTTCATATCGTATATTGTCCACTTTGTAACACAGTGCATATCTGCTTTTGTTTCAATGCTTGGAATTTTATTAAATTCACTCCAATTTAATTCTATTGGACTGTTAACTTCTCCATACACTTTTAATTTCCATGTATCAAGATTTAATATTGGAGGTTCTCCTGCAGTAAGAATAGGCCAGGGGATTTTTCCTATTGAATTAGGCTTTATCCCATATTGTCCCTTAGGAGTTTTCTTGTTTGACAT
Source organism: bacterium (assembly GCA_037131125.1). Taxonomy (GTDB): domain Bacteria; phylum Patescibacteriota; class Dojkabacteria; family JBAXKR01; genus JBAXKR01. Next base: position 12,583 of record JBAXRR010000027.1, on the reverse strand, counting down.
CTTGGATAGATAAAAACTTAATCTACTTTTATCATATCATGGAGTCCGTTTTCTGAGATAACAGCATTCGTTATTTTTACAAATTCAACATTCTTTTTGAATTCTTTAAGATTTTTTGCACCTACGTAACTAAATGCAGATCTAAGTCCTCCAGAAAAATCATCAACAACATCTTTAACTGAACCGGTAACTTCAGTATATCCCTTTCCACCTTCGACAAATTGACTGGTATTAGCTTTGTAGTTAGGATCTTTTTCTGCACGAAGTTTTCTTGCTTCAGCAGTAGATGAACCCATATACATTTTGTATCTTTTACCATTAATAAACTTGAGTTCTCCAGGAGCTTCATTTGTTGAAGCAAAGATTCTTCCCATCATAAGAATATCTGCTCCAGCTCCTAAAGCTTTTGAAAAGTCCGCAGGTAATTTTGCACCACCATCTGCAATTACAATTACACCATGTTTTTTAGCAACTGCTGAAACTTCCATAACAGCACTAAGTTGTGGCATTCCAACACCTGTTTTTACTCTTGTAAGACAACCAGCTCCTGGACCAATTCCAACTTTTACACCATCTGCACCTGCATTAATTAAATCTAAACAAGCTTCTTTGGTTGCTATGTTTCCAACTATTAAAAATACTTTTGGATATTTTTTCTTAAAAGATTTAATTGCATCTATTGTATATGAACTATGTGCATGAGGAGTATCAAACATAATAATCTTTGTACCAGCTTCCACAAGTGCAGTGGATCTTTCTTCGAAGTCTCTCATTACTCCTGTAGTTGGAATTACATTTATATTCTTTCTTAGTAATTTTTTAAGAATAGACACCTGATTCTCAATACTGTTAAATTGTGGGATTGTGGCAATACCACCTGCATTTGACAATGCTTCTGCAAATTCCTCACAAAATACTGAGTCCATATTTGCACTCATTAGGGGAACTTGAAGAATAATGTCTTTTGTGAGGTAAACAGAAATATCCACATCTTTTCTAGATAATACCTTAGAAAATTTGGGTTTAATTAGGACATCATCATACGTGAAATATTCAGAAAGCAATTGGAAAGTAACTTTCTTCATCAATACTGGGTTAAATCTTAACAACAGATATTACCAGCTTCTAAAAGAATAACAATAGGGGAGAACGTAAGTACTATAGGTCGGATATTATAATCCTAGTTCTTTTTTAACTCTTTTGTAAGTTTTTTCGTCTTTATCCTGAAGATACTTAAGAAGTCTTCTTCTTTGACCTACTAACTTTAGAAGTCCTACTCTTGAGCTTTTATCCTTCTTATGGGTCTTTAAATGCTCAACAAGGAAGTTAATTCTTGTGGTAAGTAATGCAACTTGGATTTCTGGAGAACCAGTATCTTTTTCGTGCTTAGCATACTTTTTTACTACTTCAACTTTTACTTCTTTAGTTAACGCCATTTCTATTTAGGAATAATATAAAGACTTCCCTATTCTAAGGCATAGAGGCTATTTTTGTCAATCCAAAGGCCATTTGGTACCAAAACAGCATTTGAAACTTAATTATTATCAACCTTTATTTTCTGATTTGATTAAAAAATCAGGGAGTACTATTATTTGGAATCATTTTTAATATCCATATATGGCAATTACAACACCAGACAATAGTGCCGAAGTAAATATTAGGCCAACAGGAATTACAATAAATACTGAAGAGGTAAAAGAAGCTATTAAGAATCAAGGTATAATTGCATACGAATACGTACAAAATGTTTTTGATTACCAACCACGAGAGAAAGGACCAGCAAGAATATATTTTGTAATGAAGGATGGAAGTACTGTTAATATTGTTGATGTCCCAACAACAACAGAATTTTCTCCAGCCAACGTTACATCAATAGTACTTGAAAACGACATCGGAAAATCTGGACTTCACCCAGATAATTTAGTTAACCTAGAAAGTAACCAGGTTGAGGAAGATTACACATTAGGACAACACGGAAGAGGAGGGAAAATAGCAGCCGCAGCTATATTAGGGTTGGGACTTGCAAAGGGAATAAGATATAGTTCATATCATCCTGATCTTGGGAAATGGTCAGGTCGATTTGAAATGTCAAAATATGGATCTGATGCTAGAACTGAAACACTAAATCTAATATATCAAAAGGAACCTAATGAAGTATCTGCCACTACAACAATAGAAATCTTTGAACCATCTTCAGAAATTGTAGCAAGCTTTGTAAACCTAACAACTAACTTTTTACCATTAAACCCTGTTTATGAAAATTCCAGTTTCATTGGAAAAGTAAGAAAAGCCTTGAATCTATTTACTCTAAAATTCAAAGAAGATAGGCATATAAGGGGGGCACTGAATGAAAAGGCAGGTATAGATTTTGATATTCCTATGAAAGGAACATATACAGTATCACCAAGAATAGAAATATTGCCAGAACAAATAGAACTCAAGAGTGAAGTTGAATATTTTTCAAAAATCAAAATATATACGGAAGCGTTTGTAGATGGGCTAAGAGTAAGATTATTTTCAGGTGACAAATCAATATTACCTTGGAGTTTTTATGGGCTAGGTAGAGCAAACTATAAATACTCAGTAAAAAGATCTTCTGACTCAACACTTTTACTGGGAAGCCCGGAACATGCAGTAAGAGAAGCATTACAAACATGTGACAACCCTTTAATTTTCCAGAAAATTATAACCTCTCTTATAAAAGCAAATTCATCTTTTAAATGTGTTGAGACAACTGCAATATCCTCTATCATGGATACTGGCAGAGAATTAACACCAGAAGCACAGGCAGCGTTTGCAGAAGGATGGAAACTATACTTAACGTCGCGAGGATTGCCAGAAGCAACACTAATCAGTTTCTCCAAATTGGCAAATGATATTGCCACAGATCTTGGAAAAAACGTTGTTGAAATCAGTAACCCGACTTTTGGGGACTTCCTTAGCAAATATGGGGGCACAGTATCTGCAGATAACCTATACAAAGATCAAGTCGATGAAACAACCAGAAAAGAACAAGAGAGATTCCAAGAATTAGAGCGAAAAGCACTTAAACCACAAACAGATGAGAATATCTACTTAATAAAACCCACAGACTTTTCCAATTACCTTAGAAGTTTGGAAAATATCCTTAAATTGTGTGCAGATACCAAAGGAGGATACCAAGAAAGAGAAGGTCGACATCATATAGTTTTACTTGAAACAAAACCTGAAACTAACTACAACAGATACCAATACCTTCCAAAAGATTTAACTTTCCTTGCAGAAAATATCTGTGCACTATCCCCTAATTTTCGTGTAACGATTTCTGTTAATCAAGAGGAGAACGAAGCTGTCAAATACCTAATCTCCAGTGAAGAAAATTCTTCAAATCCTGGTGAAGTTAAAATAAGTATTCAAAAGGCAATTACTGAAAGAGTCGATAATGGTTTTATCCTATTTGAACTAGATTCAACAAGCGATCCAGTTGATCTTGATACTCAAATAAAGGTAACAAATTTATTAATAAGTTCTTTTAAAACTATTCAGAATAAAGAAGGGTTTGTTGACAGAAAAAAATGGTACGACTCAAGAGACCCAGCAGATCCTAGATTACCTGGAAGTGTGATTGAAAAATATGCAAAGCTAATGAAGGAAAACGAAGATTTAAAAAAGAAGGTAACCAAAATTGATAAAGAAAAAAAATCAAAAGAAGCTAAAGAAGATACTCCCACTCAAGAATTACAATTTAATGAAGGACCTACCCTTGATTTCCAAGATATTCTTAGAATAGCAAAATATCCACTTGCAGCAGTAATTGCAGCAGGAATGCTATATTTTCCTGTAAGTAAGTTGATAAATTCACTCGATATAATTGGAAACTTAAACATATTACCTCCAATTCCAGGACTTAATATTCAGAGAAAACAAGAAAACACATCAAATTCTTGGGGAGCTTTTACTGCACAAACATATAGTGACTACCCAGGACCTAATCTTGAAAGACAGCAACAACAATTAGATACACAAAAAACGATTACAAACGAAGTGACCATTACTGTTAACCCAGAGTTGCAAACAAATGAAATTACTTCGCAACAAAACGAAGTATTACGTTCAATGGAAAAAGCTTGGGTTCTTGAGGTATATGGAAATGCAGATGGAAATGGATATTATGCTGAATACGTAAGCAATGAATTAAGTGGGGATTGGAAAATTAATTATAATGTTGAGAGTGTTTTAAATTTGCCCGACAGGATTGACGCAAAAGATAAAGTAGTTATTTCGAAAAGATTTAAACTTAACCCAGTTTTAACAAATCAGTTTAAAATTCCTATTAAAAATAATACTCGAATAGCTGCACTTGATGTGAGTAGTGAGTTTGGAGCTTTTGAAGGATATAAAGCCGAATTACTCACAGATGGTACAGTCTTAGTTACAGTACCTGCAAATTTAACATCTGAGGTTGGATATATTGATGTAAGAGCAACCTTAATTTCAGATCCAAAAGGACAATTAAAACCGTTTGCCTCTTTCAAAACAAAGATAGATCCCGGGAAACTCAGTCCTGCTGTCACAAATATAATTTCAAAAGCAATCAACATATCTAATACACAAGGAATAGACTATTACGTTGCACTAGCACAAGTAGCACAGTCATCTACATCGTACTCATTTAAGCCAAACTATGCAGCAACTCTCCCAATGTCAGATTCTCCTGAAGATTCTTTAAATAAATTTTATGCAAGTAGGCTTGCAACATGTGGTATTGCAAATAGAGAACTTATGTACTTATCTAGTTATACACCAGAAGGTGTCACACCAAGGAAATTTAACTTTGTCTTAGGATGGTTAATCGGAGTTGCCAATAACCCTGCATCTGTTGTAGATACTGGAATGCTTTCGGGAGACTCATATCATGGTTACACCATTATGGAAGATACCAAAACAAGCGAAGTTAAAATTGACGATGCAACCCCATATAAATTAGATACTGAAACAGAAGCTTTCTTTAAAGAAAAATCTGACTATGAAAAAAGCCAAATAGTTAAAAAAGTTTATGCAGAAGATAGTCAAAAAATTAAGAAAAACTCAGTACAAGCTGTAGATTATTGGAGATACTTAAAAGAAGCTGCAATTAACCTTGCACTAGTTGCGACAACTATTCTAGTCACCAAAATGCTTGGGAGAAAGCCAAAAAGATTGGAAGATGAATAAGATTATACTTTCTTCACAGTACTTACTTAGATATAATGTATTCCATGGAAACACCTTTAATTACAACTGAAAAAAACACATTTGAAACTGAGCCCGAGATAATAGTAGCAAAGCCAAAAGGAAACTCTGTTGTTGAACTATTACAAACAATAGTAGTATCTCTAGTTATAGTTGTCTTTGTTTACCTATTCGTTATGACACCAAACGAAGTTAAGGGTGCATCTATGGAGGAAACACTTCAGAATAATGACTATTTAATTACTAATAAAATGATCGAGCTTTTTGGTGGAAAGAGTTCACCACTTTATTCAATCTTTGGAGATTACAAGAAGGGAGACATTGTAGTTTTTTATGAACCTACAACAGGAAGTGATTTCATAAAAAGAGTCATAGCAATAGAAGGGGATACTGTTAGAATACAAGGAGGATATGTTTACGTAAATGGGAAAATGATAGATGAACCATATCTTGCTAATGGAACAGTAAATCCTGCTATAGATAATTTGGGAAAAACTAAAATAGTAGCTGGACAAATGTTTGCATATGAAGGGGAAGAGTTAACAGTTCCTGAAGGTAGATATTTTGTTATGGGAGATAATAGAAACAATAGTAAAGATTCTAGATATTCTGAAGTTGGTTTCGTTCCAAGGGAGAACATAAGGGGAAAAGTAGTATTCAATCTAAGTACAATACTAGGTAAATAATCTGACTGTTTTAACTTCCTTTAATTTTCATTCTTTTATATACTCATCGCATGGCAGAAATTATTATCGAGGACAATCCATTTTCAGAAGAACCTGAGATAGTTACATCTAAACCAGCAGGAAATTCAATTGTAGACCTTCTACAGACTGTTGTAATTGCTTTGGTCATAGTTATCGTTATCTATCTTTTCATAATGACTCCTAATGAAGTTAAGGGACCATCTATGAGAGAAACATTTCAAAATGCTGATCTTCTTTTAACGAACAAAATGATACAACTATTTGGCGGGAAAAATTCCCCCCTATATGTAATATTTGGAGACTACAACAGAGGCGATGTAGTTGTATTCCATGAAATGCCATCTGATAGTGATTTCATTAAAAGAGTCATTGCAGTTGCAGGAGATACAGTTAGAATTCAAGATGGATATGTATATATAAATGGGAAGATGGTAGATGAACCATATCTTGCAAATGGAAGTATAGATCCATCTGTGGACAATAAAGGAAAAACTAGATTAGTTGCAGGTCAAACATTTGCATACGAAGGAGAAGAATTAACTGTTCCTGAGGGAAGGTTTTTTGTAATGGGAGACAATAGGAATAATAGTAAAGATTCTAGATATTCAGAAGTAGGCTTTGTCAAAAGAGAAGATCTAAAAGGTAAGGTTGTATTTAGATATTTCCCATTTGACAGAATAGGAATAATTCAAGGACATACATATCCTGAGTTAGAAAAATAATCAATGATCATCTCATTTTCCAATCAAAAAGGAGGAGTAGGAAAAACAACTACAACAGTAAACCTCGGAGTATACCTAGCCCTTCATGGCAAGAAGGTCCTTATTGTAGATATTGATCCTCAATCTAATTTAACTTCAGGACTTGGATACAAAGAAAAGGTTAATGAAAGAGATGAAAATGCAAAAGGGGAGATTAAAAAACACCCAACGATTTACAATATATTAATAGATAAGGCTACGATATCTCAAAGCTTCCTAGCTACAAGATTTAAGAATTTGTTTTTAGTTCCATCTTCAATAGATTTAGCAGGAGCTGAGATCGAACTTGTTAGCATGATGAATAGGGAAGGGCTTCTTAAAAAAGTATTGGATAAAGTTAAATCTCAATACGATTTTATCTTAATAGATTGTCCACCATCTCTTGGACTTCTTACAATTAATGCATTTAGTGCATCGGACAAAATAATAATTCCAGTTCAATGTGAATATTATGCACTTGAAGGACTTGGACAACTTGTAGAAACTATTAATCTTGTAAAGAATAACTTGAACAATAGTCTTGAACTTGCTGGAGTTGTTATGACAATGTATGACTCTAGAACTAAACTATCTGAACAAGTTGTAAATGAAGTAAGAGAATATTTTGGAGAAAAAGTATTTAAAACAGTTATTCCAAGAAATGTTAGATTATCCGAAGCCCCTTCTTATGGTAAACCTATAGAGGAATATGATAATACTTGTACAGGTGCAAAGGCATATAAGGAATTTGCAAGTGAGATATTAAGAAGAGTGTAATTTAAAAAATATTAATATATACTTCTAGCATTAGAATAAATAAAATGAAAAATAAGTCACTAGGAAAAGGTTTAGAAGCATTAATAGGAGATAAATATAAATCTACAAATAACGTATCCAACCCGGGATATTATCCAGATCTAGATATTGACAAGATTATCCCAAATCCTTTCCAGCCTAGAATGAAGATTAAGGAAGACAAATTAATTGAACTTGCAGAAAGTATAAAAGAGAACGGAATAATTGAACCATTAATAGTAACAAAAGGACAATCTGGAAAATTTGAAATAATTGCTGGAGAGAGAAGATGGAGAGCTGCTAAGATAGCAAAACTTACAACAGTCCCTGTAGTTGTTAAAGAAGCTTCACAAAGACAGATGTTGGAACTTGCCGTGATTGAAAATATTCAAAGAGCGGATCTTAATCCACTTGAAGAAGCAGTTGCTTTCTACCAATTACATACTCAATTCAATCTCACGTATGCTGAAATTGCAGATAAAGTTGGATTTTCAAGACCAGCTGTTGCAAACAAAGTAAGACTGATTTCGCTTCCAGATCCAATTAAACAAGGACTTCTTGATGAAGTTATTAATGAAGGTCATGCAAAAGCACTACTCGCAGTAAAAGATGATGAAACTATGATCGCTCTTTTCCATAAGGTCATAAAAGAAGAGTTGAATGTAAGAGAGATTGAAGAAATAATTAAAAAACTGAATGAAGATACTTATGTACCAAGTAGAAGAAATGAAAGATTAAGAGATGAGAGAACAAAGTTACTCGAAAATACACTTAGAGATTACTTCAAAGAAAAAAATGTCTACTTACATAGAACAATGCAAGGTGGATTTATTAAGTTCCCTTACCAAACAGAAGAAGAGTTAGACAACTTGATGAAAAAATTAGGAGTACCTTTTAGAATTAATTAATAACAAACCCAAATGGATAGAATCAAAGATATTAAAGCTAGAGAGATATTAGCATCTTCAGGAACACCTACAATTGAAGTAACTGTTACCCTTGAAAGTGGGATTAGTGAAGATGCATCAGTTTCGTTTGGGGCATCTGCAGGAACTAAAGAAGCTTTTGTTTTACTAGATGGAGATAACGAAAGATACTTGGGAGCTGGAATGTCTAAAGCAGTAGGTAATGTAAATGGGGAGATAAGAACATCTTTAATTGGAAAAGATGTAATGGATCAGAAAGGTATTGATGACCTTATGTGCCAATTAGATGGAACAGAGAACAAATCTAGACTAGGAGCTAATGCAATACTAGGAGTATCTATGGCAGTATCTAAAGCAGCTGCAAGTACTTCTAAACTTCCCTTGTATAGGTATGTTAGAGAATTACTATTACCACAGTACTTTCCTGAAATAACCGAAGGATTAAATTCAGAAGGATATGTTCTTCCAAATCCTATGATGGTTTCAATCGAAGGAGGAAAGCATGCAAATAATAGTACTGACCTACAAGAGTTCTGTATTTCAGTTGTCGATCCCAAACTTTCATTAAAAGAAAAGGTTAGAGCAGGGGAGGAAGTATACATTAACTTAGGAAAGATATTAAAAGCTGAAGGATTTTCCACAAATGTTGGAAATGAAGGTGCATTTGCACCAGAGGGAATATCTTCTAATGAAAAACCACTTGAATATATTACCCAAGCAATCTCTAATTCCGGATATGTTGCAAAAGAACAAGTTGGAATATCTATTGATGCAGCAGCAAGTGAATTTGCTGAGAATAATAAATATACACTTAAATTAGAAAACAAAGATTACACTTCAGAAGAATTAATTGAATATTACCTTCCTTGGATTGAGAAGTATCCAATACTTACAGTAGAAGACCCACTTTCTGAATTTGACTGGTCAAATTGGCCAATACTTCTTCAGAAACTGATAGAAAAGAATCCTAATATACGATTAGTAACTGATGATATTACCGTTACTAATCCTAACATTCTAAAAAAAGGAATTGATGACAAGATAGGAAATGCAATTATTATAAAGCTTAACCAGATTGGAACAGTTACAGAAACTCTTGAAGCATGCAAAATTGCAAGACTTGCAGGTTGGACAACAATCTTCTCTCATAGAGGTGGAGGAGAATCTACGGACACCACCATGATAGATTTAGCTGTTGCCATAAACTCGGGATATGTCAAAGTAGGCCCCACAAGAGGGGAAAGAGTGGTAAAATATAACCGCCTCATGAGAATTGAGGAAGAGTTAAATATATAACCAAGATTTATGCCAGACCAATCAGAACCAAAACGTTTACCCTGGAATACTGGGAAACATACAATCGGATTAATCGACGCTAATGGATTTGTAGATCCAGTTAAAATGAACGGGGGAGAAGCTTGGAATCCCAATAATATTGCTGGAAGGGTAACAGAAGAGATTTACCGCAAAATTCATGAATTAATAACGAAGGGCGTCTCCTTTGAGAACACTACTCTTAGTACTGCATACTTTGCAAGAAAGTATAAAGGCGTTGGTCTTGACCTGGAACTAGCTAGCTTTTCAATACTAGGAAACGAACAAGGCCATCCTCAACAAAAAGATAGTCTTGCAATAGCATTACATGAAGGTATTCCTGCACAAGATATAACAAAATATGGTTTGGTTACTATTGTTGCTGATGGAAGTGGAATTAACGGAGAGTATTTAAGTAAATATGTTGCAGACACCATTCTGTCCGAATTCTACAAAAGAGTTAAGATGATCGCACCTTCCTCTGAACAATATACAGACACTTCCCTATATAGACTTTTTGAAGGTATTGAGCAATCCGTATTTTCAGCTTTAAACAAGCAATTACAAGCAGGAGATAACCGTTACCTTAATGCATTGACAACCTATACTGCAACTTTAACTTTTCAACAAAAAGGAGAAAGAAAGTTAATTGTATTCAATAGGGGAGATAGTCCTGCAATAATGTTTGAAGGTATGAGTGGAAACCCAAGACTTAGAAAAAGATATTATAAAATACAGGCAATAAGTGAAAAGTTTATACAAAATCTTCAGAAAGTAACAGATAGTGCACCAACTAATGTTGGAATTGTCACTGGCTTTATTAGTGCTAGAAAACTTGGAGATAAAATGTTCTGCTCTGGAATGCAATCTGTTCCAGCTAACTCAATTTTGATACAGGGTTCAGATAGCTTAGTAGATAAATTTAAAGAAGAAGAACTGCAATCTATTGTAAGCGGATGTAATCCAGAAAGTCTTCTAAACAAAATAAAGGGTAGATAATCTCATTTTAAGTGAGAAAATCTACCCAGTATTAAATTCCCGTTAGGTTATTTAGCCTGTTCCTTTACTCTCATTTCTCTAATCACTATTACAGTAATTATTCCAGGATATTGTTGTGTTTCTTCTATTTCCTTAGCAATATCATGAGCGAGGATAGTTGTTTGGTCATCTGTTAACTCTTCTGGTCTAACAATAACTCTAACTTCTCTTCCAGCATGAACAGCAAATGTTTCTTTAACACCTTTGTAGCTATTAGCAATTTCTTCAAGTGCTCTAATTCTCTTTACATACTCTTCATAGTTTTCTCTTCTAGCACCAGGACGACTACCTGAGATCGAGTCTACTATTTTTACAACTTCAGCTTCAATACAAGTTGAAGGAATATCTCCGTGATGAGCTTCGATTGCATTAATAACTCTTGGATCCATCTTATATTTTCTAGCTATTTCTCCTGATAAATGGTGATGAGGTTTCTTGTCATTATCTGCATTCAACATTACCTTTCCAATATCATGGAGAAGACATGCAAGTTTTACAGATTTAACATCTGCGTTCAAATCTTTTGCAATAGATTCTCCCATTTGAACCATTTCAATAACATGCTTTGCAAGATTTTGTCCGTAACTGAATCTATATTTAAATCTACCAAGAAGTTTAATAATCTCCTCTGGAAGATCTGGAAATCCTGCTCTGTATGCAAGATCTTCACCATTCTTTCTAATCTCACGAGCCATATCCTCTTTAACCTTAGTAACGGTTTCCTCTATGGTTCCTGGATGAATTCTTCCATCCTTAAGAAGTTTCTTTAGAGTAATAGCAGCAACCTCTCTTCTAATAGGATCAAAACAAGAGATAGATATTAAGTTTGGTGCTTCATCTACTACAACATCTACACCAGTCATTCTCTCAAGTGCTTTAATATTTCTACCTTCTTTTCCAATAATCTTTCCTTTCAATTCCTCATTTTCAATTTCAAAAGAGGTTAGAGTAGTATCTGCAAAGTAATCTGTTGCACCTCTTGCCATTGCATCTACCAAAATACCTTGTGTCTTTTCTTCTGCATCTCTAGAAAGTTCAACTTCAGATTCTTTTATCTTCTTTGCTTTCCAATTAGTTAACTCTTCAGCTATTTCCTTTTTAAGTTCTTCTTGAGCTTGTTCCTTTGTAAGTTGAGCTATCTCAGCTATTCTACCTTCGAGTGAGTCTCGGATAGTTTTAACGTCTTTTTTAGCCTGTTCTAATGACTTCTCACGAGCCTCAAGTTTGTCAAAACGTTCATCAAGAGAACTCGATCTTTGAATAATACCTTGTTCTCTAACATCCAGTCTTTTTTCTCTGTCATCTAATTCCTTTACTTCAAGCTTAATCTTTTCTTCTGCTTGAGTTTTTGTTTCTAAAACTTCAGTCTTTGCTTTAAGAAGAATCTCTTTAGCTTTAACTGATGCTTTTTCAATTGCTTCCTCTTCGGAAATTTCTTTAAATTCTTTGCTGGAAAGTTTTATTTTAAGCTCTTTAGTAAGCTTAGAACTGTTATACGCGATAAACCCCATCACCAATGCTGCAACTATTGCAGAAAGGAGTAGTAACAGTAAGACAACCGTAATACCATCCATATAAATAATGTAAAAACTAATTTTTAGTTTTGGAGATTAGTTTGTATAAGCAGATATAGCCGGAATGAGTGAATAAATCCTCGTAAAGGCAATAGATTTGCTATATTTGATAATTGTTTTATCTGCACAAAATTTTACTTTTAACAACGCAAAATTTAGATACTAAACTAATATTCCAATTTCAATATCTATTTTAACAGAAAATTTCATTTTTGACTAAGCTAATGTATGGGTTGGGTACATGTTGCGAATTGGTGACATGTTAAATATCTCATAAG
>JBAXRR010000026.1:0-17028 GCA_037131125.1 bacterium | reverse complement strand
CTTTTATCAAGCATTTACACGTGTTTTAATCATCTAGTAAATACAAATCTAGACACTAATAATATACATAAATTGGGAGGTGAAGACAAATATATTTAACTTAGAAATTGAATATATTTCTGAAGTTTTTAAAGATAAGATCTAGTGCATTATCTGTAGGATTTGGAGTTATTGTTACCATATCTTGTGATAGAGATTCGTTAGCTGCTTTATCTTCAGACTTCGCTCTTAAGTGATAGATCTTATTGGCTTCAAGGTTCGAAATTATTACGACATGATCTGTTTTAAGGTTTGTATCATTTGGTGTCTTGTAATTATATACATCACCAGTATTATCTCCATATTCAACTTGAGTTGTAGATGGTTCGTCAGTTTTCCAACTTACAATGACTTGTGTTGTTTTTTTGTTAGTTAATGTGTCCACTACATCTGACTGTGATGATTCAACTTGTAATTCAGTTATTACTGGTGGTCTTGTATCTGAAGCTGTTGTGAATTTAACAATATCTGATCTAGCTTCATTTCCTAATTTATCTAAACCTCTTACAACTAGATTGTAAGATTTATCTGGAAGTAGACCAGATAAAGTCATAGTATGCTTACCAGATAAAAGATTTAGATTAATTGAGTCCCTACTTTGAGAGATATTAAGTTCTGGATAATATGTAATTATTGAGCTTACATCTGTATTTGAAACCCAATTTACTAAAATACTTGTCTCAGCTGAATTCTTGATTTGTTGTAAGTTAACATCGGATACTTTTGGTTTAGGAAGTGTAGATATGTCTAGAACAGTTCCCTCATACTCTGTATCTTCATTGTCATATGGATTAAATCTATAGTAATACTTTGTACCATCATCAAGATTGTCTAAAAGTACAATGTACTTAGATTCATTTGTAGAAGTTGGTATTTCTTGAATAAATCCAAACTGAGTAGATTTTCCATAATACACTTTAACTTTTGATGCACCCTTAGCAGTGAATTGTATTTGAGCTGAATTGGTATTTACATACTTTACTTGTAAATCTTTAACTTCAGGAGCAGGTGAAGTCATAAAGTTTTGCTCAACAGATTCTCCTGTGTTCCCATCTTCATCAGTCCATCTAGCTTTGTAATAGTATGTGGTTGAAGGTAAGAGGTTAGTTAGAGAGATTGTATGAGATATCACTTGAGAAGAAATAGAGGTTTCTGCTTCAAAATATTTACCTGATTCTACTCCATATGCAATTTTGCTGTCTGCTGACCTTCCAGTAATCCAAGAAACAGTTGCTCTTCTTGTAGTAATATTTGAAGTTACCGGAGCATTAACTAATGGTGCGGCAACTGTATATGATCCTTTTGGTGTAATACTTACCGGTAATGTATAGTTTGGAGATAATCTAGACTCATCTGTATTATCTATACTTCCAACTCTATAGTAATATTTTTTTGAAGTAGGAAGTGTATCTACGTAAGCAAGACCAGTAGTTTCTGTAATTTTAGTCCAGTCAGTTCCATTCTCAGATCTTTGAACTATATATCCAAGTGAAGCTGTCCCTTTATATATTGGTTCTTCCCAAGCAAGAGAAACGCTCCACAAACTTACACTCTTAATAGAGGCATCTGAAGCTCTAAGATTAATAGCTGGATCTGGAAGAGTTGAATTTAAAGTAAAAGATTTGGAAATTGAATTAGCACCTGAGTAGTTATTCTGATCATCTATTGCTACTACATAAATTGTATTAGAACCTTTAATTACTCCATTCAATTTACCACTTGGAATACTTGTATTAGTTGTAGGAATGTATATAGAAGAATTACTATTAATTGTATCGAATAGATTTGGTGGAGTTGTATTTACCATATAGTAATACGACTTTATTGTTCTACCATCTGAAGGAATAGCACTTGGCCAACTTACTTCATACATATTTGTGTTTGAAATTTCAGGAGTAATTGTTACAGATGATCCATCTGCAAAATTAGGAGCATCTCCTCCATATGACACACTTGCTGTTCTACTTATTGTTGACTGATTCCCAGCTACATCTAATGCTTTAAAGTATATTGTGTTATTACCCTTTTGAATTCGACTTGCATCTTCACTTGTTAGATAGAAAGGTTGTGTAGTACCATCCGGAATATATTTAACACCAAGTACACTACTATTTGCACTTCCTATCCAATTAGATTCTGAATTAATAGAATACTGGTAACCAAGTATATTCGAATTTGAATCTGTTGCTTTACTACTTCCTACAGCTGGCCAGTAAAAATATATATCTGTTACATTTGAGAATGAATTTTGTGGTGTTGAAAAAGATGTGACATTTGTAGGAGGGATATCATCATAAAGAAATTCAAATGTTTCAGAAGTCGGATATACATTTCCAGTATTATCTATTGCCTTAATGTTTAAGTAATATGGATTATTCGATGCAGAAAGCCATGTATTACCCTTAAGTGAGCTATCTGAAAAATCTATCTGATTGGTTCCAACAATGAACTGACAAGAATATCCTGATGTACTTATAGGTGAAGTTCCAAGTAACCCTTTTTGAGATGCAGGGTTGTCACTTAATGTTTGGCTTAAAGATAAACAATATCCCTTAATTCCAGATCCTCCAATATTATCTTCTGCTAAATCCCATTGGAAGTACGGGGATGTACCATTACTCCATCCGGTTTCGGAAACTGTTCTTCCATTTGTACTTGTCTTCATTACAGTATTTTGAGCATTTAGAGTTGGTGCTGTTGTGTCTTGGACATAGTGAATACTGATACCAGATAGTATCGGGGTTGTAAGTTGAGATGGTGAATTAAGTGTAGCTCTTACTTGCACATACTTTTGTGCTAATGCATTAATAGAATAGTTAGGATCTGCTCCAGTATTTGAAGTATAGCTTCCCCAAGATAATCCATCTGGAGAGGTTTTAACCTCATAAGTTATGGTATTTCCATTTAATGTTTCTGAAGGCAAGAAGTTTGGAGATAATCCCCATGCAGCATTTGAATTAAAATTCATAATAGGAGAATCCCAAGTACCAGTTGTTGAATATTTCTTTTGGTCAGTTGTACTTAGACTATGTAATGCTAACCCCGAGTTATATATATCAGACACTTGGCTATCTGTTAGAGCTTGGTTGTATATTCTTAAGTCTGAAAATACTCCACCTGGAGAAAAATGTGTTGCATCTATCGGAATTCCTAATGAGAATGAAGAACCTAATGTAGTTAGGTTAACATATGTTCCAGATTTTTCGACTCCATTAATCCAAATTTTATAATTTCCATTATTCCAGTTTCCAACTATGTGGCACCACTGACTAAGTGTACATGCAGCATCTGTTGTCATTCCAGTATCTCCAATCCAATAATCTATCTTTCCAGAAGTTGCATTAGTTCTTAAATATATTCTATTCCCCGCATTGTAATGCATAAAGATATATCTATTAGCTGCCCAAGTATCTACCTTATACCAAATATTAATGGTTCCTGAATTTACATTTAACATATTTGTAGAATATTGCAGATATCCATCTGTTCTATTTGACGATGAATTATTAGAAGTTCCAGTCCATGAATATCCTGATCCTAATGAACCATCTGTATATGTAGTTAGATATGGTTTATTCTCAACTTGGAATGCATCTGCATATATTGTTACTGATGGTTTAACTTGTATTCCAAAGTTTTGTGAAGTAGTAACTCCAGTAAATGTCCCCGTAAGTCTCCACCATCCTCCTCCCATGTCTGTATATGTTGGTATTAGAGGCATTGAATTTGCATAAAGTTGAGCATCTGACGAAGATACACTTGTCCCATCTTTATATACGTAAGCTGAAATAGTATATGTACTAGCACTAAGAGATAATGGAGCTGAAAAGACACTATCTAGTGAACTTAATGAATTATCTAATTTAACTGAAGCGCTTCCATATTTAAATCCGGGTAGTGTTGTGTTTCTTGTTTTAGCTATTCTATCTGTATTTAATGCAGTAGCACCTGAGGCAGAAGAACCCACAATCATAGTAGGAGTTGTTAGAGAACTTCCAACAATATCCATAACTACAGAGTTATTAGATAACAATGCAGGTGTAGTTGAAGTTGTAAGTGATGTAATAGTTGAATCTGAATCTGTATAATTACCAATCTTTCCTTGTTTAATAATACTTAGTGCTGCATCTGTTCCAGCATACACAGTTGTTCCATCTGAACTCCCCCACACACTTTGAACTGTATTTGATCCTCCTTGTAATTTTTGATCTGTTTTAGTTGAATGATTTAGTGCCCCAAGTCCTTTATTATACATATCCAAGATTTGAGAAGCAGATAATGCATCTGCGGTAATAAATGGTTCATCAATTGAGCCGTTTAAATTTCTCGTACTGTCAGCCGTATATGCTAAATCTTTGCCAATTACAAGAGGCCCCATAGAATCAATCATTGCAGTTTGATTTGCATCAGTGCCTTTCACGCCATCTAAGTATATTTTCGTTGTTGTACCATCATAAGTTCCGACAACATAATGCCAGTTTGCATCAGTTGCCATAGTAATGTTGGCTCCAGCTTCTCCAGCTCTATCGGAAAATGAAAACTTACCTCCGCTATAGGTAAGCGCATAAGAAGAATCTCCCCCTGATACTGTACCTGGTAGATCTCTTTTGACAATAAGATATGAAACAGTATCATTATTCAAATTAACCCATGCCCCCAGCGTCAAATTACTTACAATTTGGTAATCCGTCTTTCTTATCTCGTAACCTACTGGAACTTTTGATCCAGAAATTGGGAGAACTGCATTCCATCCTCTCGTTGCTCTAGCTTTTGTTGTATATATAGTTATATCTCTATTAGCTGATCCACTAGCAGTTCCTAGATATCCCCATGTTGTTGTATTATCTGAATTGGTGACGACTATCATGTATGCTGCATTTCCTGATGTTGTTTGATATGTTGAAAAGTTCATTCCATCGTCTTCAAACTGTGCAGTTGTTGAATCATTTCCTGTTGCATAAGTTAAATTTCCAAGATTCACTGCAATTGTTTGTTGTCTTAAGAATCCAGTCGATCCATCTAATGTAATTCCAGTATTTCTTACACCAGAGGCTAATGATTGAACTCCTGTTAATGATCCTTGAACTGAAAGAGATGATCCTATTGATGAGGAATCTGATATTGGAGCCCAGTATTTAAATACTGTTGTAATATTATCTAAAGGCGTGATTGAAATATCATCAAAATATCCAGTTCCTGCTGAATTATATGGAAACCACAAACCGACCCCTATTCCGCCATCTGTTGCAGTTGCAATAACAGATATTTTTGTCCAGACACCTGCAGAGAGAGTCGGATAAACAACCGCGAGTTGCGAAGAAAATGCAAGATTTTTTACTTGAATTGCAGGATTGTTTCCAGAGACCAAATATACCCAGACCGACACAAGATAACTATTTCCAATTGTAATTCCTGAACTAAATTGTTGAGTAAGTCCTAAGGTTCCTCCAGATACAGATGTCCTAATATATTTATTGCTATATGTTCCAGAATGAATAACAGAGGATTCTCGTCTAACGCTATCTCCACTTGGTAGACTTGCAACTGTCCATCCTGGTGCAATCGCACTTTTTACATACAAAACAGTTGAAGCAGGAATAACTCCA
The DNA here is from genome assembly GCA_037131125.1 of bacterium. GTDB lineage: Bacteria > Patescibacteriota > Dojkabacteria > JBAXKR01 > JBAXKR01. Next base: position 11,383 of record JBAXRR010000026.1, on the reverse strand, counting down.
CTTCCACCACTAAAGTCGACAGTAACAGAATTTGCATCTGATCCTGTGATATATCCAAAGTTTGTTCCATCTGTTGCAATAAGTCCAATTAGACCAGTGGCAAATTTCCCGTTTTCAGTGTACACGTATGGTCCTGATCCAAATCTAGTTTGAGCAGTTGTTGAAGTATATAGTGCAGAACCTGTTACTGCATATTGTCCTTCCATTCCTCCATTGTCAAGAAGATTAGGAATCAGCATTACATTATCAAAATATGTTGACTCACCATTAGTACCAGATGGATACAGATATACAGTTATAACTGTAGTATTAGAAGCAGTTTTAAACGATGAATCATATTTTTTCCAGTTTGAACTCATTTCATTTCCAACTGTAACTATTCCAATGCTATTGGTTCCATCATAGACCATTAATCGACCGAAAGCTGAATTTCCAGTTGCGTCCTTTTTCCAAGCTGAGAAATAATAATTTGTATTTGGAGAAACAGTAATAACCTGGATTGCAGCTTGACCACCTACACTGACCTTCAATACTTTTAGATTTTGAGTGTCAAACAATAAGTTGTCAGTATTTTTTGTTACTGTAATTGCAGCACCTTGAGCTGGCCAATTTACAATTCCAGCAACTTCCATATTCCCATCAGCAAGTAAGTTTGTCCCTCCAGTTAGTTCTGTTGACTTAGCTGTCATTTTACTGCTACTTACTCCTCCGTTATATGTAACAGGGTTTAGTGTTCCTGTTCCATCCATCTTTGCATAGAACTTAAGAGATGAATCTGCTACGTACCCGGCTTCGTTTCCAGTTCCTGAGTTATATAGACTAGATATTTCAGTTGAAGATAAAACTCTATCGAAAATTGCAAAGTCATCTATGAGTGACTGCGCCTGTAATGTGCCATCGTATAGGGAACCTATATACATAGGAGTTGAACTTACAGAAATTGGAACATAGCTACTAGTGTATGCTGTTCGGTACGCTCCATCAGTATATAGCTCGATATAGTTAGAGCTTGAAACAGGAGTATCTGCATCCCATCTCACTGTTATTTGATGCCAAGAATTTGCAGTCCAACCTGAAACATCAAAACCTGGAGCTGCTCTTACGGTGCTGTTATCAAATTGCATATATGCAGATATTTGGTTTGAAGTAATTTTTCTTATTTGAATTCCATACCCATTTAAATAATGGCTAAAGAAATAGTGATCCTTACCATCGTTTCCATCCCAACTTGGCTTTACCCAGAAACTTATTGTTCCTTGATTGGTATTAATGTGTTCGTAGTTATTTCCACTAATTTGTAACCCTCTATTTACAGTTAACGTAGATCCTGCTGTACCATCAGCTTTTCCATACATTGAGACTGCTTGACTCATCCTTCCAGTATCTAAATATCCGGAAGGTTTAAATTGATTAGCTTCTGTTGCCGTTGTTTCCCAGAATCCCCACTGCCCTTTAATTGCCCCCATCATTTCTTCTGTTATATGGTTTTTGTCATAGTATTTAACGGATCCCTTTGTAGAATCTGTTTGATTTTCTTGCAAAACAACTAAACCACCTAATGTGCCTATATATATTGTATTTGATGTTCCATCTGCACTTGATGTTCCAGAAGTAACAAACATATTTTGAATCGATGAATTACCTAACGAAATTTGAAAATTAGGTGTAGATAATGGTTGATCATAACCAAATCCGTTATAGTAAGCTCCATTTGTGGTAATAGCAAAATTCCAACTCCAACTCTGGTTGGTAGAATATGATGAAATATTCTTAATTGATTGAAGAGTATTAATACGATTTGCACCAGAGAAATTATCATTATGTGCAAAGTACATTGTATTCCCAATTAGCTGAACTTTTACAACCTTGTTTTGATTTACATTAGAAGATGTAAAATTCACAACTGTTGAATCTGTCTCATTAAGCAGACTAACACCTCCATCTGTTGCAACTGCTATGTAAGTTTTACCTGAAATTACTAAAGCACTTACATCATTTACTAAGTTATTTATTAGCGGTCCTGAATATGGTCCGTTATTCGTCCAAGTTGTGCCCCAAGTATTCCTTTGAGATATTGTCCTACCACCATCTCTTTGCTGTTTATCTGAAGAACCTGAACTTTGTTTTAATTGAGCAGTATCGAGTATAAAATTAATTGAAGTAAGACCAGAACTTCCACTAACTGTGTTATTTCTTCCAATATACAGTCTTGAATTTAAAGCAAAAACAACTGTTTGATATGTTCCAGAACCTGTATAACAAAATTCATTACCGCTGTTACATAAAATTCTCATCCACAATTTATTTTCTACAGCATCAATAATAGAAATATCTGTATCGGTTGCTACAATATATGATTTTTCAGGAAATTCAGCTTTTTTACCACGTGTTGTTGAGAATGATTCAGTGTACCAACTCTTTGTTTGTGCCGACACGTTATTTCTCCATGCTCCACCATCAGAATCCTTAGTAGTATCATAGTAAAATACATCTTTAATGTTATTAGATCCTACTAGAGTATTCCCATCTGCATCTAATTGGGAAGATGTGAAATTTACTGCATTCTTTCCATTCCAAGATGTTGATATGTCAGATTCAAATGAAGGATTCGGTACAAGATTTGTTGTCGATTCTTCAATCGAAACTCCCTGATGAGATGCATACTGAGTTACAGGTACTATGCCATCTGCATATTTTGCCCCACTTATTGTACCTGTATTTCCATTCCCTGAGACATCTAGTTCTTTAGAACTGTTTTTGGGGTCATCTCCATTTTCGTCAAAATGATAAAGTACTTTTGTACTAGAATCTGGGGTAATGGATTTTCCGTTTCCGTTATTATATAAGTCTGTAATTTCAGATTGAGATATAGCTCTATCAAAGATAGCAAATTCATCTAATTGGCCAGCAAATTCTGAACCTGCAGTGTAATACTTTCCTACATATTGAGTTCCACCAGATCCAAATCCTGATAATGCTCCTGAATACTGCACACTTGTGTTTCTTAGAACTCCATTAAGATAAAGTTTAATGTAACTACCATCGTAAGTCGCAACCAGGTAATACCACTGACCTGGAACTAGTACTAAACTGTACTCAAGAGTTCTTTGAACTCCCCCTATGTTAAGAGAAATAAAAGGATTTGCAGGAGATCTTTTTACCAAAGCAAGATACGTCCCTCCTTGAGTTGATGTTGAAAATATATTTTGATAGGTATTACTAGCAGAAGTAACGTTACTTGCATTAAACCAAACAGATAAAGTTACCTGGGATGAAAAGTTATTCTGATTCGAATAGCTTACGTAATCATTCTTTCCATCAAAATTAAGAGCACCTTTAGTTGTATATTTAATTGGACCTTGAACAGATGCTGGCGTTTGGCCTGTTTGACAGTTTGTCGTTCCGTCAAAAGAACACACAGCTGTTGCTACTGGACCTCCCGGAATAGAATATCCATTAGTACCTTGTGCTACTGCAGAAGTATTTCCATAGTAAAGAGCATAGTTAGAAGAATCGGATGAACCTGCTGTTAAATTTGTTTGAATTGGAAACGTTAAAGTAGTGTTCTTGGAGTCATTACATCCAGTTGAGCTTAGATCTCTTTTAATGGTGAGTGGTAGTTCTGTATTGTTCTGATATGTAACTCTTATATCATTACAATTCGTAAGTACACTTTCAAGAGAAGATGTATCCACGGTAATACTTATTGAAGTGTTTGCATTAAGTGTTGCTGCTGATGTGTTCTTAATTGTAATTGGCTTCTTGTAGTTCCAATTTACGCTTAACCAATTTGCGTCCTTTCCTAGAGTAAGGTTATTTGCAGTAGCAGTAGTATTAATTGTTGAGCCTAAGGTAAAGTTTGAATCTCCTGACTGAGATATAGTGTAGTTTGTTTCGTTAAGTGCAAGTATCTTTGGAATAACACCTGCTCCACCTATGAATACACCTAGACCGAGAACAAAAATTGTGAAGACATTAAATTGCCACTTAAGAATGGTTACTTTCTTAGTAAAGAACTTATATTTGAAGGTATATATATACCTTCTTAACTTAGTTTTAAGTTTTTCGCTTTTATCAAGCATTTACACGTGTTTTAATCATCTAGTAAATACAAATCTAGACATTAATAATATATATAAATTAGGAAGTGTTCGCAAATAGTCTTGAGAATACCTATAGCATGGGTATACTTTAGTATATTGTTAATTTGATACTATTGTCATATCATTATCTCAATTATTTCTTTATATATTTCTATGATTAATAAACTCAAAAGTGATAGTAAGAAATTAATGTTGTTCCCAATAATCATTTCTGTTATTTTTCTTATCCTATTGTTTATATTTTTAGGATTCAGCTTCTGGTTAGTAATAAGTGGATTAGTAATTGCAATATTTTTAATAACTTTCAATATAATCTTTAAAAGATTTGGATTTAATCTGCTAATTATCTTTTTCTTCGTGATTCTATTTCTTTCTTTGAGCATTAATTTCATATTTAGTCCTAGAAAAGTTAATACTTCATCATATAATGCTAGTACAAAGCAACTAAGTGCAGAGGAATGCAAACCACTAATTGATAAATACAATAACAAGGTACTGACGATAACGGATAACAACTTAAAAGGAAGCATTGGGATAAAGATAGATAGCGATTGCAAATATACAGCAAGATATATCATTACATTTAATGCAGTACTTGCTACTAACCCTATCACAGATTTTCCTGGAGGGGCTCAGTATACTTACGAGAATAACCTGCATAATGCATCACAAACAGAAAGAGGACATTATGGTGTTGGTGTTTTAAGTATTGCAAAACAAAACTTTATGCAATTACCTGATCCATTTAGTACTTCTACAAAAGTAGCCGAGTTCTATAGAAATCCAACAGATTATTCAAATGGAACATCAAATAACTTTTACTGGAGTTATGAAAGAATGGGAAACTTTAGTATGGATAGATATAATGCCATGCTTACTGACAATGTATTAGAGGTTGTAGACGGTTTACCATACATGGTTAAGGAACCAAGTTCTTCTGGTGGATTTAGTTATTCAGTAGATTCAGAAAGAGCTGAGAAGGAAGGTAAGATAGTAAAAACATTTAACATGACCATTTCAGAGTAGTATTTTTCATAAGCCTTTATTATTTTAATTCATAATAGATATCTCTATGGATAATCGAATTAATGTTCGTGTACGAATTGTGATTATTAAGAATGAAAAACTTCTAACGGAATACAATAAGAATCAGGATATGTACTTCTATGTTGGAGGACATGTTGAGTATGGTGAAACTGTCGGTGAAGCTTGTAATAGAGAAATAGCTGAAGAATGTGATGGTGCTAAGTTTACTTTTAAGAAAATTCTATACATTAGAGACTTTATTCTCGCAGAAGAAAATGAACATAGTTTAGAACTATTTATTCTTGGAGATATAGACAAAGATAATGAACTAGAACATCTTCTAGACCAACAACATGAGGATAATTCACATTGGATAACATGGTTAGATATGAATTCTTTACCTAAGAATCTATTACCAGATAAGCTTACTCCTATGTTATTAAAAGATTACAAAGAAGGGTTTACAGTGGAAGGAAAGTATATAGGATTAATCTAGTCTATCTTTTTCCAGATAATATATTCTTAAATTCATCCATAGATTCATTAGCGTGAACTCTAGAAAGAGTTAATCTGTTGTTTCTATAGTGATCTATTGAATTACCACATGAAGTAGCAATGTAGTAACCAGCAGATGCTACTAAAGATATGCTTGTAGAGTTAGCTACACAGTATGGATAGGCAAGAGACTCGACTTCTTTACCAGTAATACTTTGAAGATTTGCTTTGCTGTCATAAACTTCAGAATATAGGGTTGAATAGTTCTTTTCTTTTTGAAGATCCATATGTGTTGTAGAATGTGAATCTATATTCATTCCATTATCTGACATTTCTTTTAATTCAGCATTTGTAAGCCCCCTTTTATTTGATGGTACATAGAATACTCCAGATAAACCATACTTCTTAAGTAACCTATATGCATTTGTATAGTGATTCTTAGTACCATCATCAAAAGTTAGCATTATAGTCTTTTGAGTTGGATTCTTTCCTGTTTTAAGAAGTTCATAGAAATTCTTTGGAGTAATTGTTGTATAGTTTTTCTTAACAAGGTATGCAAGATGTTTTTCAAAACTATCTGGAGATACATAAAGATTTCTACCAAAGGTACTAAGTCCTGTCGGTGCATCTTCAATCTGATGGTACATCAGTATTGGAACTCTAACAGATCCTTTAGATTGACTGGATGGCTCAATATCATAAGATTCAGAAAAGTTATTATCTGACACTTCTGTTTGTTTTAATTCTTTGGGTAATATACCCATAATTAATTCAGATGAATTAGGTTTTGTATATATCCCTATATTCGAAGTGGAGATATTCGTTAAATCTTTAGAGCAAAAGTAGTCAGAGATAACTGAAGGTGTATCTTTTAAATCGTGGGTATATATTCCTGCATTAGGTAAATCAAGAAGCTTTAGATTACCTATTAGTATTTGTGCTCTTGCATCAAGGTTTTTCTTTAATGTTTCGTTACTATCATATATGTAGGTCTTACCTACATACTTTGCTATGCAAGGAGCTAGAACTAACATTTCTGTAGATTCTCCAAGCACTGTCTTACTTGAAACAGATGAACTTGAACTTTTTAAAGGATATTTTCCATCTATATTTAGTAATCTATCTAGATCCTCTATATTAGAATCAGATATATTTTTATCTGTTGAATACAAATCAAAATATTTAAGTGTATGGCCAAGATAATTAGATAATCCATATATAGTTGCCCAGTTTTTACTAGAGTTAGTTTGCTTAGTAAAATATACCAGTATTCCAAGCTCTGTTTCTGTAAACTTCGGATTACTTGAAAGAGCTTCAAGGGTTGTAGATGGTGTGGTATCAAAATCAGATTTTAATGTTGTAAGTTTCTGGTTTAGTGTATCAAGAATAGATTTGTACTTTGAATCAAGAGTTTTTTCTGATCGTATTTGAATTAAGAGAGTATCCAAATATGTATCTGCTATTTGTTTAAGATCAGTATTCATAAGTTTGCTTTGGATATCGGATATCTTCTCATCATATGCTTTTTTAAGTAATTCATCTGGGATATAGATGTTAGATTTCATTGAACTATCATCAGCGAATCTTACAAATCCATCTCGAAGAAGAGATGTTCTTTCGTGAGAAGTAAGAGATATATTGTTGTTTTTCAAAAACTCCTCATAGTTACTTGGGAATATATCTAGTGACTTAATATCCAGTTTTGTTACACCTTCGTCTTGGATTAATATATCTTTTTGTATACTAGTGGTAGTAAGAGGAACATTGGAGAGTTTCTTTAATGTATTACCAAAGAAGAAATACACTGTAATAATACCAACAAGGATAATGAAGCTTAATGAAAGTAGTAAAATAACTATGGTAGTGTTTTTAGGCTTAACTGTTTTGTTTAACAAATTTTTCAGTAACTATTTACCAAGTTCTACTTCAACTTTCTTTACAGCCTCAGATGTCTTAACTACTGTATCTGGTTGAAGAGATATTGAATCTATTCCTTCTCTTACTACAAATTCAGCAAAGTCTGGATAATCTGAAGGACCTTGACCACAAATACCAACCTTCCTATTGTACTTATGAGCTGCTTTAATTAAGACTCTAATAAGGCTTTTAACTGAATTATTTTTCTCATTGGCAATATGTGACACAATATTTGAATCTCGATCTATTCCAAGAGTTAATTGAGTTAAATCATTAGATCCAATTGAGAAACCATCAAAGATTTGCGCAAACTCTTCAGCTAATATTATGTTAGATGGTATTTCTGCCATGACATACACCTCAAGACCAGAGGGAACATCTGAATTCTTAGTATCTACATTGGGTTCTTTTTGAATAAGACCATTCTTCTTCATTTCTTCAATTACAAGTTTCCCCTCTTCTGGAGTTCTACAAAATGGAATCATGACCTTAAGATTAAATAATCCGAGTTCTTCTCTAACTCTTTTAACTGCTTTACACTCTAGTGCAAAAGCATCTTTAAATTTGGGATCATAGTATCTGGATGCACCACGCCATCCTATCATGGGATTTTCTTCTTTAGGTTCATACTCTTTTCCACCTATTAGATTTGCGTATTCATTAGTTTTGAAGTCTGAAAATCTTAAAATAACTTCATTTGGGTAGAATGCCCCAGCTATCATGGCGATACCATATGTTAACTTATCCACATAGAATTGAACTTTATCTGTATATCCTTTTGTTACTTCATCTATTTTAGCTTTAACAGCTAAGTCTGTTAACTTATCATAATTAAGAAGTGCATTGGGATGAATCTTAATAAAGCTATTAATAATGAACTCTTCACGAGCTAACCCGACACCTTTATTAGGAAGGCATGAGAACTTAAATGCGCTATCTGGTTCAGCTACTATCATCTTTATTTGAGTCTTTGGAGCTTCAAAGTTTGTAAGATTTGTTTCTTCAATTTCAAACTTTAGAATACCTTCATATACCTTGCCTATTTCTCCTTCGGAACATGACACCGTAATATCTGTACCCGTTTGTATTTTCTGTGTTGCTGTAATAGTTCCAACTATTGCTGGTATTCCAATTTCTCTTGAAACAATTGCAGCATGAGATGTTCTTCCACCTTTGTCTGTAATAATTGCGGAAGCCATCTTCATAATAGGTTCCCAATCTGGATCTGTAATTTCTGTTACTAGAACTTCACCAGGCTTAAATTCAGATATTTGAGACGCATCTTTAATGAAGTGAGCTTTACCTTGTCCAATCTTACTTCCAACGGCACTTCCTTCAACAATTACACTACCTTTTTCTTTAAGTACATATGTCTTTATTACATTTACGTCTAGTTTAGATTCCACCGTTTCAGGCCTTGCTTGAACAATAAATAGTTCTTGAGTTTTCCCATCCATTGCCCATTCAATATCCATCGCATGTTGATAATGTTCTTCAATAGCAACTCCCCATTTAGCAAGAGTTAAGATTTGTTCATCTGTAAGTACAAATGTATTTCTTTCAGTTTCAGTTACAGGTGCATCTTTAAGGTTCTTGTTTCCTTCAGTTCCATATATCAATTTCTTTTCTTTAGCACCTAATTGTTTGTTAATTATTGCGTTATATCCATTCTTAAGTGTTGGTTTGAATACAATAAATTCATCTGGAGTAACTACTCCTTGAACTATATAATCTCCAAGACCATAAATAGCATTAATAACTACTGCATTTTTAAATCCACTTTCTGTATCTATTGTGAACATAACTCCACTAGCACCTAAATCGGATCTAACCATTCTTTGAACTGCAACAGATAAGGCAACTTTAAAGTGATCAAATTTCTTATCTACTCTGTAAGAAATAGCTCTGTTAGTAAATAGTGAAGCAAAACATTTTTTAATGGATTCAATAAGGTTGTAATAACCTTTTACATTCAAATATGATTCTTGTTGGCCTGCAAATGAAGCATCTGGTAAATCTTCAGCAGTAGCAGAAGATCTTACTGCAACATCCAACTGACTTACACCAATCTTTTGGTTTTCCGCAAGTTTGTCATAGGCTGCCATAATTTCAGTTTCCATTTGTTCTGGAAACTTAGATGAAAGTATTAACATTCTAATTTCTTCACCTTTCTTTTCAAGTGCAGATAAGTCAGATGTATTCAAATCTGAAAGTATATCTCTTATCTTTTGATCCAGATTATTTGCCTTTATAAACTCTCGATATGCATAAGCAGAAACTGCAAATCCATATGGTACTTTTATACCTGCACTAGATAAGTTCTTATACATCTCTCCAAGATTAGCATTCTTTCCACCAACAAGAGGTATATCTCCTCGAGAGATTTCATCAAACCAATAAATAAATTTATCTGGGCTTGTTGTGCCTACATTTACAGGATTTGTTGCATTTGTATCTGAAGGATTCATAGAGTTTGGGCAATTAAATATATATTTTAAGATATATATAATCTATATTATTCTATAAACTTTAGCAATTGAGAAAGATAGAAAGAGAAAAATATAGACTATTAACCATTTAGAAGTTAAACAAATTCTTAAGACTACTTAGTATTAAATCTGAAGAACTACTAATACCTTTAAGGGTAATAGATACCATATTAGAAGATGTCCCAAGATTATCAGCCTTATCCTTACTTAGAGCTCTGAAGTGGTACACCTTAGATGGTTCTAAACCAGATATTACTACCATATGGTTAGATGTAAGATTAAAGTCAGTAACACTTTTTAGTGGATAAATATCTGAATACCCTTCTCCATACTCTACGAAAGAAGTTCCAGGCTCATCTGTGTTCCAAGTAATCACTACTTGTGCCTTATTCTGATTCTCCGATGCAATTCCATTTGGAATATTCTCTATGACCATATCTGTAATAGATGGAGGTCTTGTATCTGTTGCGGTAGTAAATTTTAGCTCACTACTTACTGCTTCATTACCTTGTTTATCTCTTCCCTTAACAATTAAAATATAAGACTTATCTGGGAATAATCCCGGTAAATTAGCTTTATGCTCTCCACTTGTTAACTTTAAGTCCACAATATCTTTACTGCTATTAGGAGAGCCATCTGGGAAATAACTAAGAATAGAAGATAATTCAGTATTACTCTTCCATGTTACAAGTATTGTTGTATCTGCTGTATTTTTAATTTGTTGGATCTTAACATCTGAAACAATTGGTTTTGGAAGTGTAGTGAAATCTAGAATAGTTCCTTCATATTCTACTCCTTCACTATCTACTGGGTTAAGTCTATAGAAATACTTAGAACCACTATCTAACCCTTCTAGGTTTATTGTATAAGCTGTTTCATTCAATGAAGTACTTAACTCTTTCATTCCTCCAAATGAAGTAGACTTACCATAATATAGCTTCACCTTAGTAGCTTTGATTGAAGTGAAGTCTACTCTAGCTGTATCTATACTTACATACTTTACGTTTACGTTCTTAACAGTTGGAGCACTATCTGTAGTGAAAGATAACTCACTAGACTGCCCTGTATTTCCATCTTCATCTGTAAAACGGGCTTTGTAATAGTAAGTTGTAGATGGAGTCAAACTGTTAAGTTCAACTTCATGATCCGTTACTTGTGTAGAGTTAGCTGTTTCTCCTTTAAAATATTCATTCGATGTAATTCCAATAGACACTTTTGAATCCGATTGTCTATCTGTAGTCCAATTAATAGTTGCTCTCTTTGTAGTTATTCCACTTACACTTGGATCGGATGTTAATAAAGATGCTTCTGTGTAAGATCCTTTTGGTAGAAGTGAAACTATACTTGAATATG
>JBAXRR010000025.1:0-17181 GCA_037131125.1 bacterium | reverse complement strand
ATCTTCACCTGTTTCAGGTGAGCTTACAAGTGTTCCAGGAACAGATCCATATAACGAAGAGGTAATCAAAACAGAAACTAATACTGAGATACTTAATAAAGAGTATCCTAAACTCGAAGAGACAAAGAAATCCTAAAGCCACAAATTATTAATATATTTTCTATCGTTGAATCGGCTATCTCATAAGGAGTATAATCGCGACATTTATAATTTATGAGAAGATAAGATGGCTTGTGAAATAATTGTTACTAATGATACTTCTTTGTCTAGGCATGCAAAATATGTGGAAAGTGTAGCACTTGGCATAAATAATAGCTTAAAACGCGGATCATGTGATGAAGATTTTGATGCACCACTAAGACAATCTTTAATACTTCCTTTTAAGAACCATTTATATCAAAATATATTAGGAGCAACAAAGCCACATATTAACGGTATTGTAGAAATTGATACAGATCCACAAATTAAAGACAAACTTTGTGCGTGTCTTTTATCTTCCGTTAATTCTTTGAATCTTATGAATCCTGAAATATATGCTTTACAAAAAAAGGTACTAGCAAGAGCTGCATTAAGTGCATTTATGATCAGGATATTTCCTTCAAATATTTCATTGAATATTGTCAATATGAATCCTGAAGCTTTTGAATATGTACAAAGAAGTATCTTTGTACCAACTATTGCTTTTCTGGATTACAATTTGAATTATCCAAAAGAAGAAAATCAGTCTAGCGTAAAGTTACAAACTACTAGATAGTTTTAAAGATTTATTACAATTACTTTCTCTCTTTGCATAGCACGTATGCTTTCTCCTATTCCTTGAGTGCCACTTCCTGATGCTTTAACACCTAGAAATGGAAAGTTATCTGGTCCTCTGTCAGATTTACCATTTATTTGTACTGTTCCTACTTCAAGTTTTCTAGCCATTTCGAATGCTTCGTTAATATCGTTTGTAAATACATCAGCTTGAAGTCCATATTTGGATTTGTTTGCTAGATGAATTGCTTCGTCTAATGAATTTACTTTGTATATAGGAAGTATTGGAGCAAATTGTTCTTCCCAAAGTATTCTAGATGTACTATCTGTTACTTCAAGTATTAATGGATATACTAAATTGTTATCTCTTTTTGGTTCCCAAGAAGCTTTTGCTCCCTTATCTATTGCTTCATTTGCTAATTCCTCTGCATAGTCTGCAGCTTTCATGCTAATTAAACATGTAATGTTTGTGTTATCTGACGGATTTCCAACTGTAAGTTTCATTGTTTCCTGCTTCATCATACTTACAAATTGTTCATACACCCCTGATCCAACTAACACTGCTTTTATTGCAGTACACCTTTGTCCTGAGTAACTAAAAGCTCCTTGAATAATTTGTTCAACTGCTTTTTCAATGTTTGCTTTGTTAGATACTATTGCGAAATCTTTCCCACCTAACTCTAGTAAATATGGAACTTTAGAAATTTCTTTAATGTGTTTTCCTACTTCTGTTGAACCTGTGAAGTTAATCATGTTAACAAGTTCATGGGTTATCAGGTAGTCTCCGATTTCACTTCCAGAACCAGTTACGAAATTAATTACTCCTTGTGGTAAGTATTTATTGAATATTTCTGCAAGAATATATCCAGATAATGCTCCTTGAGATGATGGTTTAAATACAACGGTATTACCTCCAATTAATGCTGGAGCTATCTTCGATACAGAAAGGTTAATTGGATAATTAAAAGGAGAAATACAAAGTACGACACCAACTGGTAGCATTTCAACAATGGAAGTCTTCTGGTATTTCTGGTATCCCTTCATTGAATCTCCAATATTGGATTTATTATTTAAAGCCCTTGCAGTTTCAGCAACTGTAAGTATAAATTCAGAAGATCTTTCTACTTCAGTTAAACTATCTTTAAGTGGTTTTGCAATTTCATCTGAAATTATTTTAGATATTTCATCTTTTCTTTGAAGGAGTTCATCTGAAATTTTCTTAAATATCTGATACTTTTCATAAAGTGGAATATTAGTCCACGTATTTAATGCGTTTTTAGCTGATTTATATGCTTCATCAACTTGCATCTTTGAAGCAAGCTCGGTAGTTCCTATTTCCCTGTCGTCAGTAGGAGATTTTATTACAACTCTCTTTGAATCTTGACTATCTTTTGCGGCTCCGTTTATCAAAAGACGAGAATTTAACATTGGCAGGTTTATAAAAAATAAGAAATCCTTTATTATTATTACATGAATATCGACTACCTTACAATTGTTCTAGTAATAATTATTACAGCTTTAATATATTACCTTTTTTCAAGGTATTTATATAATCAACTATTGAAAGTTCGTAACGCTAGATCTGTTGACGGAAGAGAAATATCTTCACAAATAATTAGTGGAGAAGGATTAACTTTTACACTCCAAGATTCTCATAAGGATTATCAAAGCTACATAGATATTTCTAAAAACAAACTAATTCTTTCTCATAAGATAATAAATAATCCAAGTGTTACTTCTTTAGCAATTGTCGCAAACGAATTGTCTTATGGAGTAATGTACTCCAAAATGTCTTTATTATGGTTAATTTCGCAAATTACTGATGCACTTATTCTTCTTCTTTCGAGTATATCTATCTTGTTAGTATTTTTATCATTAATTCTAAATGATGCTTTAATATATAACTTAGGTCTTACACTATTCTTGATTTCTTTTCTTTTTGTCTTGTCTACTTTCCCCATAGGAATACTTAATTCAATTCATTCTAAGAATTTATTGTACAAATACTCCTTAATTTCTAAGAGAGAAAATACATCTTTAAATCTACTGCTAATATTTCTTAGTCTTGCTCACCTAAATTTGTTAGTATCTTTAGTAGTAATAGTTATTGACTATATTTTGGAATCTTTAGATATAAAAATTAAATAATGCTAATAGTAAACTACAAGAACTACAAATCGGGGTTCGCAGATAATGGAATGGCTCTCTCTAAGCTTATTGCAGAGGCTAATTCAGAAGTTTACTTTGCTCCACCACAAGTAGAACTAAGTAGGTATTCTAATATGAAAAATCCTGCATTAAGTAGACTTGGGGTTGCCCAACACGTTGATGTTTCAGAAGGTGAGAGGTCTACTGGCTTTATTACTCCTGAGATTCTTAATAACCTTGGAATAAGTTTTACTATTGTTAATCATGCTGAGCATGAGATTTCATTAGAGCAAATTGAAAGCACTATTAAGCTTTGTAAAAAATATAGTATTAAGGTTTTTCTATGTTTCAAAAGTATTAAACAGCTTGAACTATTTAGAGTATTTAGTCCTGAATACTATGTATATGAACCAGAAGAACTTATTGGTACAAAGAATAGTGTAGTTCAAACTCAACCTGAAACTATTGAAAACTTAAGAGAAATGCTTGAAGGAAAGAAACTGCTAATTGGTGCAGGAATTAATTCTGAGGATGATATTCGAATAGCTTATGAAATGAAAGTGGATGGTTTGTTGCTATCTTCCATGGTGATGGAAAATGGTGATCCAACATCATTACTTCTAAATCTTATAAACTGGGAGAAAAAATATGCTATACATCGCTTCTGATCACGCGGGATATAAATTAAAACAAGAATTAATTGAGATATTTAAAACATTTTCTCTTGATGCAAAAGACTTAGGCCCCTTCATTGAAAACCCAGATGACGATTACCCAGATTTTGCCTATGAACTTTCTAAAATCGTAGTTAAGGAAAGTGCAAAAGGAATACTAATATGTCGAAGCGGGATTGGTATGTCTATTGCTGCTAATAAAGTTAAAGGAATATATGCTGCTCTTTGTGAGACAAATGAGGAAGCAATAAAATCTAGAGAGCATAACAATTCAAATGTACTTGTCTTAAATGATAACGATAAAGATGCTAACCAAATATTTAACGATCTTGTAAAACCTTGGCTAGATACAGAATTTGCAAGTGATGAAGAAAGGCATGTAAGAAGGATAGAAAAAATAAAAGCTATTGAAGAGATGACCATGAAATAATATTTTATAATTCACTGCCCATGAATCAAAAACATTATGAGGAAGTAGAAAAGAGACTTGATACGATTAAGAAACTTCTTCCTTCAAACAATATCGTTCCGTCCATTCTCACAAATGATCCAAAGCTATTTGAAACTCAATTAGAAGTGTATAGTAAACTTTTTAAACAAGTTGAGGTAGATGTTCTAGATAATTCAATAATCAAGAATAAAACTGTCCCACTAAATGAGGGGTTTGAAATTGCTAATAAGCACCTAAGTGCAGGAACTATTAAGACTAAAATCGGACTTCATTTCATGAGTTCAAATTTTGATCTAGAACTTGTTAAAAGAAATCTTCCAATAATCGAAGAGATCGTTTTTAGCTACGAATTTATTCTTTCTCATTCTGAATTTTTCGATGGACTATTATCCTTTACCTTAACAAATTGTAGACCTTTTAAGATAGGTGTTTACATGGTTCCATACATGGGAATGCTAGACTATCAAAAAGAATTAAATCTTTTCGACTTTATTCAACTAATGACAGTTGAGCCAGGAAAGCAAGGTAATTCCTTTATTCCTGAAGCATTAGATAGTATTCCAATATTAAAATCCATGGGTTTTAAATTAAAACTAGATGGTGGTATTACACCTGAGGCTATAAATTCATTAAATGAAAAAAGAAGAGGTAATCTTAAATATGTAGATACAATTTCAAT
The DNA here is from genome assembly GCA_037131125.1 of bacterium. Taxonomy (GTDB): domain Bacteria; phylum Patescibacteriota; class Dojkabacteria; family JBAXKR01; genus JBAXKR01. Next base: position 12,476 of record JBAXRR010000025.1, on the reverse strand, counting down.
TGGTAGCTATTTTGCAGCAAGTTTTAAATAAGTAGAATAGATAAAGAAAGTATTAGTGAAAAATACATTAGATAGTTTAAAAAATATCTCAAGAAATGTTAGAAAAGATTTACTAACAATGACTACAGCTGCTGAAAGTGGTCATGTTGCTGGCCCTATGGGAATAGCAGATGTAATGACTTATCTTTTCTTTGAAGAAATGAATTTCAATAAAGTTCCCGAATATTTTGATGAAGGCGTTCAAAGAAATAGTTTACTTGACCCAAGTAGAGATAGATTTGTATTATCTGCTGCCCATATGGTTCCAGTACTTTATTCTGTCTTGATTGAAAAAGGTTATATAGATAAATCTGAAATAAATAACTTAAGAAGTTTTGGAAGTAAGTTACAAGGACATACTGCAATAGATTTAACTATTGGAGTTGAAACTACAGGAGGATCCCTTGGGCAAGGTGTAGGTATTGCTTTAGGTTTTGCAAAAAGTGCAAAAATATTTAATAAAAACTATAGAACATATTGTGTACTTGGAGATGGAGAATCTAACGAAGGATCTGTTTGGGAAGCTGCCATGTTTGGAAGTAAATATGCATTAGATAATCTTGTCTTTATATTGGATAAGAATAATATTCAACTTTCTAATTTCACTGAAAATATTATGCCGATGGATCCGGTTTCAGATAAATGGAAATCTTTTGGATGGAATGTAATAGAGATTGATGGAAACAATTTTGATGAAATAGATAACGCATTTAGTAACGCAAAGGATACAAAAGGTAAACCAAGTATTATTATTGCAAATACAATCCCAGGTAAAGGTGTCAGCTTCATAGAAAATAATTATGTATGGCATGGAAAGGTGTTAAACACTGAAGAATTAAAAGAAGCAATTATAGAATTAGATAAATAATGGTAACAACTTTTAAAGTAAAAAAAGAAAAGAGAGCAATAAGAGATGGTTTTGGGGATGCAATTTCTGAACTTACAGATGATCCAAATGTTGTTGTACTAACTGCAGACTTAGGAGATTCAGTTAAGGCATCAGAATTTGGAGATAACACAAGATATATTGAATGTGGAATTGCTGAACAGAATATGATTGCAGTTGCATCGGGAATTGCTCTTACTGGAAAGAAAGTATTTGCAACAAGTTTTGCATGCTTCATTCCATATAGGGTGCTAGATCAAGTAAGACTTTCTATTTGTGCTATGAATACTAATGTTAAGCTTATAGGTTCACACTCTGGATTATCATATAGTGGAGATGGTGTTGGAATTCAAGCACTTGAAGATATAGCAATTATGAGAAGTCTTCCTAATATGAAAGTATATGTTCCATCTTCTGCTTCTGAGGCATATTTAATGACAATTAAAGCTGCAAATGAATATGGTCCTGTATACATTAGAACAGGAAGAGAAAAGGAAGTGGATTTTGAAATAGATGAGAAGAGTTATGAAATAAATAAAGCGAAAGTACTAAGGGAAGGTAAAGATGTTGTCATCTTCACTTGTGGAGCCATGCTTTCTGAATGTCTTGAAGCAGCTGAGCTTCTATCTGGTTCGAATGGTATAGAATGTTCAGTTATAAATGTATCTAGTATTAAACCACTAGATAGTGAGACTGTTCTTGAATACGCAAGTAAATGTAAAAAGGGAATTGTTGTAGAAGAGCATCAGTTAAGTGGAGGGTTATTTGGTGCAATATCTGAGGCATTGGTCTTAAGTGAACCAATTAAATTAGATGTTGTGGCAGTGGAAGATAAGTTTGGTCAGTCTGCAAGAAATGTGAGTGAACTCAGAAAGTTTTATGGTCTTTCAAAAGAGAATATAATAGAAAAAGTAGTTAATATTTGTAAATAATTTTTATCTCACTATACATGTCAGATTTAGCCCCAATCTCAAGAAAAGAATCTATAGTAATGCTTGCTTATGATCAGGGATTTGAAATAGGTCCATCTGTTTTTAACGAACAAAGTTATGATCCAAAATATGTTTTTGATCTTGCCATAAAATATAACTTCAGCTGTATTGCAGTTCATAAAGGAATTGCTGAAAAGTACTATTCTGAATATGCAGATAGAATTCCACTAGTTCTTAAATTAAATGGTAAAACAAGTCTTTCAAAAGAAGAGCCAATATCTAGAATGTCATGCTCTGTAGATTATGCTAAATTTCTAGGTGCAAAAGCAGTTGGTTGCACTCTCTACTTAGGATCTGAATATGAAGATGATATGTTGGAAGAAATAGGTAAGGTACAAGAAAAAGCTAGACAAATAGGACTTCCATTTATTCTTTGGGCATATCCAAAGGCATACCATATTGAAAATGAAATGGAGCCAGGACTTGTTGAATATGCAGCAAGAGTTGGACTAGAAATAGGTGCGGATGTTGTAAAAGTTAAATTCCCTCATTCAACTGAACCAAATTTTGACTCTGAAAAAGCCTTATCTTTAGCTGTTAAAATGGCAGGTAAGTGCAAGTTATTAGTAGCAGGTGGACCTAAGATGGAAGAAGCAGAATTTATTAGTAAATTAGATAGTATTAAAAGAGCAGGAGCATATGGTTTAGCTGTTGGAAGAAATGTCTGGAATGCTAGTAATCCAGATAAAGTATGTAGTAGAATCAACGAGCTGTTTATATAACCTTTAATTCATAAAACATGGCAGATGCATACTATTCAGATGATGGAAAAGTAAGTGATGATGAATTAGATTTAAGTTTTCTGGATAACGACAAGAAAGACGAAGTAGCAAACGATTCAAAGAAGTAATATTCATTTGAAAATTTCACTAGATGAGAATAGCAATTATTGTTCCCCATATTTTTATGCATAAAGACATCATTAAGGATGTCATTTTTGCACCCGGTACTCTTGCAATAGATCTTGTAAAAGGTTTAGCAGATAAAGGTCATGAGGTTGTTTTCTTTTCACCAGATTATCCAATAGATAATAAGAACGTAGCTAACATTAATGCTAATCTTTCCTTCTTTGAAGAAGAATTAAAACTCAGAGGATATGGATACATAGAGCTTCTTAATAAGCATCCATTAACATTCATAACTCTAGCAAGACAAGTTCAATCTGAACTAGTATCCAAGGCATATAAGATGGCAGAAGATAATAAATTAGATATTTTACATTTCTTTACTAATGAAGAAGAAATAGCACTAGCATTTGCAAAACTTTCAACTAAACCTGTTGTGTTTACTCATCATGAGCCATTTAATTTTCTAACGAAATATAGATCTCAGTTTGAGCTATATAAAGATCTTAACTGGATATCTATTTCGAATTCTCAACAGAAAACATCCACAAAAGAAATGAACTATGTAGGAAATGTATATAACGGGATACCTCAAAATATGTATGAGCCAAATTTAAAGAATGATCAGAAATACTTCACATACATTGGAAGAATAATTGAAGCTAAGGGAGTTCATCTTGCAATTCAAGCATGTATAAAAGCTGGAGTTGAACTTAGAATAGCAGGAAAACATTACGAAAATCTTGGAAAAGATAAATATTGGGAAGAAAAGATTAAACCATATATAGATGCCAAAAGAATAAAGTATATGGGGTATCTGAATACTAAAAAAACAAAACAAGAACTTCTATCTAATTCAATTGCACTAATTATGCCATCTATTTGGGAAGAACCATTTGGAATGGTAGCAATAGAATCTCTTGCATGTGGTACTCCAGTAATAGGACTTAATAGTGGAGCAATTCCTGAAATAGTAAGACAAAATATAAATGGAGTATTAGTAGAAAAAGATGCAAATGAAGAAAATATTGTTAATGGAATTGTAAAAGCAATAAAGAATGTAGAAAATATAGATAGAAAAGAATGTAGAAAAATCTTCGAAGAAAACTTCACACTCCAACATATGGTCAAAGGATATGAAGATATATACATTGGGTTAGTAAAATAGTTATCTTCAAGAATTTTTTCAAATCGACTATATAATCTTAAATTACTAGTTCCTGATCTTGTTTGAATTCAAGATTATTCTTCACAGCTATTTCAGCTTTTTGAAGTTCTCTAGCTATATCCATTGCGTGAGGTGTTTCTGAAAATACTAGATTTGTAAGTAGGATATCACTAAGCATTTGTGCAGATTTAGGTTTTGTTCCATCTATTCTAAACTCTTCTAATTGTTCGTTTCCAGATGGATCCATATGCTTTGCAACAATATCTTTTCCATCCAATTCAATAATAATTACTCCTCTGTGATCTACCTGACAGTTAGTTGTATTCGCAAACTTCTCTAATAGTTTTCTTGCCTCGTCATAATTAGGTTCATATATTTGAGCAAGGGAAGAAATTATTGTTAAGTATCCAGGTTTCATATCTAATTTCTTTGCAAGTTCAAATTGAAGTTTTCTAAGAGCAAAAGTATTCCTAGGCCAAGCATCAAACATATCATTACTTCTGAAGTATGCTGTAAGGTGAAGCCTATGTTCTCTGTAGGCAAATTGTAGTTGAGTCATACAAGGTACATTTCCAGATACTTTTGTTTCTTCTTTAGACATCCATCCTTTAGATATGTTATCTGCCCATGGATTCCAAATAGAAATAACTCCACCTCTGTCATATTTATATCTTTGTAGTTTTAGATATACTTCTTCAAGTTGATTAAGAACAAATTCGTTAGGATTATCTGCTTTCTTATGTCTAGCTTTAAACTCTGAATAAGTATTTGTGTTATTTGGAGAGTTGTATTCATGATCTGGTATTCCAAGTGGATGTGAAAAAATTCTTTGTCCATAACCGTAGTCTTCAGATGCTTTTGTTCTTTCAAAAAAACCTTTAAGGTAAAGCTTTAAATCATCTTTATTGAAGTTAAACCATTCTGGTATATCTGGTTTATCTGGATTTTCTTCTTCAATTGTTACGATTAAGTTAACCAGTTCTCTTACTTCTCCAACTTTTATCATGCCTTTCTTACTTCCGAATCTCATAATATGTCTTAGTATCTGTGGCCATGCGTCTTTAATATATCCAGCACGAATTGTATATGTTGAAGTTTCTGAGGGAAGTTTGTCTACTTCTTTAACTTCTGGCTCAGGAAATATCTGAGGTTTTCCCCACAAAGTTTTTGATTGTTTAACTTTAGCAAGTTCTGTTTGAATAGCACTCGAAGATGAATTATTAACAAGATTAATATATTTAACACGAGATCTCATCTCATTTATTGCTTCTTTGGATATCTCTTTGTCCACGAAGGCTTTCTCAACTCCTATTACCTGGTAATTTTCATCTATCCCCTTATCCAGAAAATTCATTAATGCTTCTGCACTTTCAGATCTATTTGCTCCACATATTATTATTGTGTCAATTATTGGATTAGCTAATATATTTCGGATTATGAAATTAATTCCTCTTTTGGAATATAACTGACCTCCAATACAAAACTTAGTCTGATCAAGTTTAGGCAATATTGCTTGCATTGGAGTCCAAAGTGTTACAACTCCAACATTGGATTCAAGATTAGCAATATGAAGTTTATCTTTAAAATATATTGGCCAATTTGTCATAGGGACATTTTAACTTCTAAAGAAATATTTTTCTAATTATTCTACTCTAATACATTTCTTTCCCATTTGTGTCAGTAATTTATATGCGTATCCTTCTGAATGATCTAGTTTGTAATATATCGTTTGGATATCGCTGCATGCAATTGCTTTTGCACAAGTAGGGCAGGGAAGTAAATTAATATATAGGGAAGTATCTTTAAGATCTGATTTTTTCTTAATTGCCTCAAGTAGGAGATTTATTTCACTATGAATTGTGTCATAGTTATTTAAGTCTCCAGGTGGACTAAAGTTTTTTTCTCTTAATGAACCAAAGTGCATTGGATATGTTTCGTAAGGTACACATTTATTCCATGTGGTTAGAAGTGGTATTCCATTTTTAGCCAATACTTCACCAACTTGAAATGTATGGTCAAATGATCTTTTCGAAACACTATCTATTAATTTAAATATTTCAGTGTTAGATAATTTCTTCTTCTTTAGATTTGAAGAGATATCACTTAACTTGTTAAGATCAGGCTCAAGATTGGAATAGTATTCTTTTGCCTCATCTTCACTTGTAAATGGACTAACTAGATCATATTTAATTTCTCTTTTGTAGAGCCCATAGAATACTTCTGTCCTATGGAAGACTCCTTGCCAACTTGTGTTTATAAAAATAGCTTTTGTTGGTCTAATTTTATCTATTAGAAAAGTAGAATCTTTTTGGGAGTATTTAACAAAATATATCTTTCTAGGAATGTTCGCATTTTCAATCTTCTTTTCGAATTGTTTCAAAACTGAAGAACTTAGAGTTTTGAATTGTATTTGCCCATCAAATCCTACTATATAATCTTCTTCATAAATGCCCCACACAATATCTCCTGACCTTATATTTTCTTTGAATAATTCTAAGATTCTTTCATATGACATATCACGAGAGCCAGAAATAAAGGTATATGGTTTTGCAAAAGGTAGATCCTTCTTAAAAGCAATATCTGACCATTTGATGTGTTGTATTTCCATACTTTAAATGTATTTTGAATTATACCTTTCTGTTATCTCTTTGATATATTCCATTTCTTTCCTATAAAGCCCTACATTTTCAAGTGGGGTATTCTTTAGTTCTTTATAGTTCCAAGTACAAAGATTTGGGTCAGAAAAGGGAATAAATTGCATATGTAAGTGATCTGAAACTGACATCTGGGCATCTACTCCTCCTTCTCTAATTAATGTCCACATTCCCTTTACTCCATGAACTTTCTTAATAAGCTTTTTGGCTAAGTACGAGAACTTCCTCATAGTTTCCCATTCAATAGGTGTAATCTCTTTAGGAGAGCTTAAATGTCGCCTTGGAATAGCCATTAATTGACCATCTACGTAAGGATATAGGTTAATGGTAAGACAAACCCCGTTTTCTTCAAGTAGGATGTATTTGTCTTTTAGGTCACAAAATACGCATTTTCCTGTATTTTGCCATATTTCAGCGTATTTCCCAGATGTTCTAGCAGTTTTATAGTCATTATCTTGTCCCATAGTATGGAATATTAGAGCCTTTTTTGGTAAAATATATGCATGAATAATACACCAGAGGGAAATAAACCACAAAATCAAACAGAGAAAAGAGGTATATCAATACCATGGACACCTTTGTTATTTAATGCAGTTCAAATCTACCTTGCAGTAGACTTTGCAAAAATTGCTAATGATATTCCTCAAACGCCATCTCTAAACTTTGATAAATTTATGCCATATCTTTTACCTGTGCTATTTGCTGGTGGAGCTACACTTTTACATAAAATAACAACCAAAGATATTGAAACCAATGGTGAAACTGATTTTCATAAAGAAAGCCTCAGAGATATTATGATAGTATACGCAGGATCTGTAGTAGCTATTACTGCAGCAGTTTTAACCAAATAATCAGACTATTCTTTCTCCTTTAACGGATCCTTTCTTAATTCCATGAAGTCTTTAAATGTATCTCCTAATTGAGAACTAACTGCTCTTTGTATAATAGAAGTTGTAGATATGTATGGAGATTGTCTATCTACGATCTCTACTTTTCCACCGTACTTATTTACAGTTTTATACTCTTTAGACTCTTTGTAATTACTATTCCAATCTTCTTTTACAGTTACATAAATATCGGGTTTTAAGAGCCCTAGAGTTGGTTGGCAACTTGCTTCTGGAAGAATAGTGACAAAGTCAACGCATCGAAGACAAGTAAGCATTTCTGCTCGAACCTTTTCATCTAGAATAGGTCTACCTTTTCCTTTAACTTTTTGTATAGCTGAATTACTACTTACTCCTACAACTAGTATATCTCCTTTCATTTTAGCTTCTTCTAAGTATCTACACTGCCCAACATGAAGCATATCCCATGCACCTGCTGTAAATATGACTTTCTTCTTTGCATCTCTGAGCTTATCTCCAAGTTCCATTAAGTCGCTTTGAGATATGTTTCTTTTCTTCCAACTAGAAATTGCCATGTAAATATATTAATAATTAGGTTACTTGGGCAGTATTAAATCTCTTTTCATAAGCTCTTTTAATGTTCTTTTAAAATGCTCATTGTCTAAAAGAGATTCATAAGGTGTATAGTAAAGGAATTTGAAGAAATCGTAAAGCCAAAAATATTCCATCAAATCTGAGAGATATTTCATCTCTGGCAATTTCATTTTTCCTCTTTTGTTATATCCACTTTCTAGAAAGTATTTTCTTATCTTTCCCTCTTCCTTGTATTTACAATCTACAATTAAGAAAGCTAGTGTTCTAGCAATGTCTAGTATTCTTGGTCCCAAAGCAACTTTTTCAAAGTCTAATATTCCTGTTAAAAAAAGTTCATTGTCTATTGTTAGGAATATTTTAGAGTCTTCGTTTTTAATTTCATCTTTTGTTGCAAACAGGATATTTCCTCTAACAAGATCTAAATGAATTGTTTGAATTGGTTGCTTTTTTATTTCTTCAAACAATTTTATGTACTTTTCTAAGTTTGTATTTAGTTTAATACTTAGTTTATCTTCTAATGCTTTTACTACACCCCGGTCAGCAAAGTATTTCTGCATCTCATATACTTGTCCAACTTGTACTTCAATACCATCTGTTAATTTTGTGTCCAATTCCTTAAGTTCAAAATGTAAGTTACTCATTGCAAGTCCTAGAAGTTTTAGGTGATTCATCTCATATCCTTCCCATGGAATTGTTGAACCTAGTACATAATTGAAGATGATTACGTTTTGGTTAGGGTTTTCCACATAGTCAATCTTGTACCTTACAGGAAGTTTATCCTTTAACAAAGGGTCTATATTTGAATGAATGTAAGATATTTCCTCAGAATGCGGATCATGAAGATCAAAAAACATTGCTACATATGTTTTTCCTTTATCTTCAAGTTTTGCAACTTTGTTTTTGTATCCACCTGTAAGTTTAGTGAGCATTAAACTACAAAGCTTACAATCTTGCCCTTAACATAGAATTTCTTTTTCACTTCAGACTCTTTAGCTTTATCTTTTACACTTTCAAAAGCCATCTTATATACTTCCTCTTCAGGAGTTTCAGGTTGGATGTCAAACATGGCTCTTTTCTTACCATTTACTTGAACTACAACAGTTTGTACTTTGCTCTTAATTACTGTTTCATCATATGTTGGCCAACTCTCTAAGTGTATAGAAGTCTTTTTACCAATCTTTTCCCAAAGTTCTTCAGTAATGAATGGAGCAAACGGTGCAAGACATGTAAGAAACTTTATCCATGAGGATACATTTAATTTTCCTTCAATTTCTGCAAAGTTCATAAACTTCATAAATCCAGAGACAGCTGTATTAAGTTTAAGACTATCTATGTCATCTGTTGTAGATTTTACGAGCATATTAATCTCTGCATTTTCTGCTACAGATATTTCAGTACCTTTTGTATCTATCTTTTCAGAAAAGTCGTAAACCCTTTGAAGGAATCTTCTAATTCCTTTTACACTATCAACAGACCATGCTTTAGACTGATCAAGTGGTCCCATAAACATCTCATACATTCTTAATGTATCTGCTCCAGATGTTTTACATATTTCATCTGGGTTAATTACATTACCTTTGCTTTTACTCATCTTGGTGTGATCGGAAGCAATTATCATGCCCTGATGTCTTAATTTTAAAAATGGTTCATCAAAAGTTATGTATCCTTCGTCAAAGAGTACTTTAGTAAAGAATCTGGCATAGAGTAAATGTAATACTGTATGTTCAGCTCCTCCCATGTATAGATCTACTGGTCCAAACTTGTTCATCTTTTCAGGACTTGCAAAGTTTACTGTGTTATTGGGATCACAAAATCTTAAGAAGTACCAACTTGAATCTACAAAAGTATCCATAGTATCCATCTCTCTTTCTTTTGCATTTGGATATCTCTTAGTATCTATTTCATGAAACTTCTTTGAATCTACAAGTGGAGATATTCCAGTTGGTTTAAAATCTACATCCATAGGAAGCTCAACTGGTAAATCTTCTTCTTTCACTGGCATAAAGTTGCCGTCATTGTCATAGATCATTGGAATTGGTGCTCCCCAGTATCTCTGTCTGGATATCAACCAATCTCTAAGTCTGAATTGAACTTTCTTCTTTCCAAAACCTTCATCTTCAGCAAATTTAAGCATCTTTTCAAAAGCATCTTGAACTGAAAGTCCACTATACATATCTGAATTCATAAGTATTCCATCTTTGTCTGAGAAAACAGATAAGCTTAATGCAAATAACTGATCTTCTGGAATTCCTTTTGCTTTTTCAAAGTCCTTAAAGTCATTAAGATCTTTGTCAGAATTAATTTTAAAATGTTTATCTTTAACCAAAATGTTATTTGTAGTTCCCATACTATCTGCAAACCAAGCTCCTCCATCTGGAGAAGTTTCTATTAAGTTGTCTTTGAGGAAGTTAATCATCTCAGGTTCTTTCTCTACTGGAACATTGACTGAATATATATTTCCCCAAGATTTACTTACTTCTTTAACTTCACTTGTCCATGTGTTTAACATCTCTTTTACCTTTTCTGGTGCAAGACTTTTTTCAACTACTAAATACTTAGCAACTCTTGCTTTAATTACTGGGATTATTGGTAAGTTGTACTTTTTAGCAAATTCATTATCTCTTTCATCATGAGCTGGTACTGCCATAAGTGCACCTTCTGCATATGTAGATATAACAAAATCAGATATCCAAACAGGAATCTTTTCCTCATTGAATGGGTTATATACATAGCCTCCAGTAAATACTCCTGTCTTTTCCTTTTCAGTAGTTCTAGTAAGTTCTGTTTTTCCCTTTGCTTCTTTCAAGTATTTCTCAACTTCATCTTTTTGTTCTGGCGTTACAATCTTCTCAACCATTTTATGCTCAGGTGCTAATACCAAAAAAGTACAACCGTAAATAGTGTCTGGTCTTGTTGTAAAGACTTTAATATATTGCTCTTCGTTATTATTAGGATCTTTCCATGCAACTTTGAAGTTAAGCTCAGCACCTGTAGATTTCCCAATCCAATTTACTTGAGCAAGTTTTGTAGAAGATGGCCAGTCTAACTTATCTAATCCAGTTATTAATCTATCTGCATAATCTGTAATCTTGAAGAACCATTGGTTCATAAGTTTCTGGCTTACAACTGTCCCACATCTTTCACATTTTCCATCTACTACTTGTTCATTTGCTAAAACTGTTTGGCAAGAAGGACAGAAGTTAGCCAAAGCTTCTTTCTTGTAGGCTAATCCCTTCTTGTAAAGGAGCAAGAATAACCATTGAGTCCATTTGTAGTATTCCTTCTTGTGAGTAGCAATTTCTCTAGACCAGTCATAAGAAAGACCTAATCTATTAATTTGTGAAGTGAATGTCTTAATTGCTTCATTTGTAGTTTTATCTGGATGTACGTTTGTTTTAATTGCATAATTTTCTGCAGGTAAACCAAATGCATCCCATCCCATAGGATGTAACACGTTGTATCCCTTCATTCTCATATATCTTGAATATATGTCTGTTGCAGAGTATCCCTCTACATGTCCAACATGAAGACCTGCACCAGATGGATATGGAAACATGTCCAATATATATTTCTTTTCTTTAGAAGAGTTTTCATCGAACTTGTATAGTCCTAGTTCGGCCCAATTCTTCATCCATTTTTCTTCTATCGAATTGTGATCGTAAGCCATACAAGTAAGATAAAAAATAAAGTTAATATATAGTTCATGTATATATTACAAGATACGTATATGGATTATATAACAAAATGGGATAAATTTTACATGAAGTTATTTTTTTGTGAGAATCTAGGTCTTAGTTTAAGGTAAAATCAGGAAGTTAATATTTGTAACATAATATATACTAATACATTGAGTAAAACAGAAGTAAAGAAAATTGAAGATGAAGTAATAAAAAGAGCTCAGAAAGGAAGTAAGAAAGACTTTGAAAAGATATATGCTCTTTACAGTCCTAAGATATATAGGTTTGTCTTCTATAAAGTGAGATCCAAATCTGATGCGGATGATGTTGCAAGTGAGAGTTGGATGAATATTGTAAAGAACTTAAAAAGTTATTCTTTTGAGTCTAGTTTTAGTACTTGGATATATAGCATTGTTAAGAATATAGTTGCTCAGTACTATAGAAACCTTTATGCAAAGCCATCAGATACTTTAGAAGATTGGATGGAAGGGGATAAGAGCCTACTTGATAACAATTTTGAATTTGATCATGATGTTGAACAAGTCTTATCAGAGGAAGATAAGACTCTTTTTAAAGATGAAGAAAAGGAAAAAGATATTGAAGTAAAAGAAAGTGCAGTTAGAGAGTTTTTAAGTAAATTAAAACCTATGCATTCTAAGTTAATAGAGTTGAGATTTCTTAAAGGTTATAAGATTAAGGAAGTAGCAGAAGAGTTAAAGTTATCTATTAGTAATGTTAAGATAATTCAATTAAGAGCAATTAAGAAAATACAAGAT
>JBAXRR010000024.1:0-17464 GCA_037131125.1 bacterium | reverse complement strand
GCGGAGACACCGGCCCAGAAGAAGGCCGACCGGCGATTCGACGACCTCCTGGCGGCGGCGAAGAAGGACCCGAAGAAGACCGACTGGAAGGCACTTCGGCGCGCGTTTGCAGACACGAGCCATTATGATCCATATAATTTGATGTGGAATGAGGAGATGGAAAGGCTCGGGGAGAGTGTCGACGGAGACGACCTCAAGGAAGCGGAAAAGATACACAAGGTAAGTTACTTTCAGAGAAATATAAAATCCCACTAGTATCAGTTGGACAAGAATTTAGAAATGCAATTGAATCTAATTCAACATTAGGAAATCAGGTGAAAGAATATGTTGAATCAGGAGAACTTGTTCCAGATGAGATATGTAATGCACTTATTCAAGAAAGATTGTCCAAACCAGATTGTGATAACGGGGTAATAATTGACGGATCTCCTAGAACTGCAAACCAGGCAATTATGTTAGACTACTGGTATTGGGGAAAGAATTTAGAAGTTAATAAGGTATTCTATTTACAAATAAGTGATGATGAAATAGTAAATAGACTTCAAACAAGAGTAAAAGAAGCATTGGCAAAAGGCGAAAAACCTAGAGGAGATGACCTTGATGAAAAAGTAATAAGACATAGAGTTCACAATTTTAAAAGCTTCATTCAACTTATTAAAATGTATTATCAAATAAGGGGAAAGTTTTATGAGATTGATGGAATGCCTAGTATTGAAAATATATTTAAAGACCTAGTATCTAGAATAGATGAAAGAAATAACTGAAAAAATAGATGATTTTAAGTTTTTGGAACAAGCTATTAATATGTCTGTAAAGTCATATAATGAAGGTGCTTTTCCAGCTGGAGCAGTTGTTGTTAGTAACGGTAAGATGATTACTAGTACAACTTCAACTAAATTTCCTAAAATTAATTTGCATCCAGAATCAAAAGCAATAGATATTGCTATGAATAGCTTAAATACACAGCTACAAGACTGTACACTTTACGCATCTATGGAACCATGTCTTATGTGTTTGTCTAGAGCATACTGGGCAGGTATTAGAAGAATTGTATTTGCTGTTAAGAAAGAATCTGTTCCATATAAAATATGTTATGAAAGTAATATTGATAATTCAGATATCATGGGAAAGTTTAATGAGAAGATAGAATTAGTTCATGTTGCGGAGCTACAAGAGAAGGCAATGAAGACAGTAAGTCTTTGGTTAGAAGAAAATGACAAAACATCTACTAATAGCAAGTAATTTTCTTAATATGAAGATAATAATAAAAAGTCCTGAGCAAATTGAATACATGAGACAAGGTGGAAGGATATTGGCTTCAATTGTAAGAAAACTTGGAGATTTAAGTGTTGAAGGAGTCAGTACTATTTTTCTAGAAAAAGAAGCTAGAAAGTTGATGGCAGATTTAGGTGTAAGATCAGCATTTTTAGGTTACGAAGGATATGAGTTCACTTCATGTTATTCCGTTAATGATGTTGTTGAACATGGGCTTCCAAGTGAGAATGTTGTTTTAAAGAAGGGCGACATAATAAAGATTGACAGTGGAATATACTACCAGGGGATGATTACTGATCACACTATCTCAGTAATTGTTGGGGGAGAGACAACAGAAACTAGAAGAAAATTAGTTGAGTGTGCTAAAGTAGCATTACAAAATGCAATTAAAGACATTAAAGCAGGAGAAAATTTGGCAACTATTTCTAATAAGATAAATGACACAGCAGATATTTATGGTTTTATTCCAGTTAGAGAATTAGTAGGTCATGGAGTAGGTGTAAAATTGCATGAAGATCCAAATATATCAGGATACAGAGGGCATGCACTAGATATTGTCCTAAAAGAAGGTATGACTCTTGCAATTGAGACCATGATTAATGAAAAAGGCTGGAAATGTAAGACAGATAAGGACGGATGGACAATTAGAACAAATGATGGGGGGGATGCAGCTATGTTTGAACATACCGTGGTTATTACGAAAAAAGGTGTAGAAATCCTCACAATTTAAGGGATTTTCGCTTGTAATGTAATAGCTTCAGTTGCTATAATTGGTATGCGTTTTTAAAAACCTTAGTATCGCTATGAGTTTAAATAAACAAGACAAATTCGAGGTAGATGGTATTGTTACAGAGTGTCTACCAGGTGGAAAATTTAGAGTCAAAATAGTAATGAAAGACCAAGAGGTTAACATTATTGCTCATATCTCTGGAAAGATGAGAATGAACTATATAAAGTTAGTTCCAGGAGATGGTGTGAAAGTTGAGATGTCTTTATATGATTTAACTAAAGGTAGAATAATATATAGATCTATTAATAGATAACATGAAAGTAAGATCATCATTAAAAAAAATTTGCGTCAACTGTTACATTGTAAAGAGAAAGAAACAACTTTACGTGTATTGTAAAAAGAACCCTAAGCATAAACAAAAGCAGGGTTAGTTTTTTATTTATTAGCATACAATAAGTGGCTAGAATAGCAGGAGTTGAACTTCAAAATAATTTAAAAGTACCTTATGCTTTAGCAAAGATCTACGGTATCGGCTATGCAAAGGCTTTAAAAATCCTCGATCAAGTTAAAGTGGATCCAAATAAAAGAGCATCTGAACTTGAAGATAAAGAAATCCAAATGTTAATTGAATTAATAGAAAAGAATTATGTTGTAGAAGGAGAACTTAAACAAGAAATATTTAGAAATATTAAAAGACTTAAGGATATTAGAAGTTACAGAGGTTTAAGACATAAGCTTGGACTTCCAGTAAGAGGACAAAAGACAAGAGCAAATGCTCATACAAGAAAAGGACATAATATGGCAGTTGGTGGACTTAAGAGAATACTCGAAAAGACATAGTTTATATTTATTTATTTTCATAAATGGCAGATAAAGTAGAAAACAAAAAAGTCGACCCTAAAAAGGTAGTAGAAAAGAAGTCAGAAAATAAAAAAACTGATGGTAAAAAGGTAGAAGAGAAATCTACTAAGGTTGTTGTTAAGAAAGTTAAGAAAGCTAAAAGAATAGTTGAGAAAGCTAAAGTTCATATAATCTCAACATTTAATAACTCTAAGATAACAATTACTGATTTAGATGGTAATGTTTTAAGTTGGAGTAGCTGTGGAACTGTTGGATTTAAGGGAACAAAGAAAAGTACAGCATACGCTGCAACAAAAGCAGCAGAAGATGCTTTAGCAAAAGCACAAAAATATGGAATAAAAGAAGCAAGTGTTTATGTAAAAGGAATTGGACAAGGAAGACAAGCAGCAGTTAAGGGATTAAAAGCAGCTGGATTACAAATTACAATGCTCTCAGATATGACTCCAGTTCCTCATGGTGGAGTTAAACCAAAGAAACCTAGAAAAGTTTAAATAAATTTAAATTAAACATAGATGGCAAGATATACTGGACCAAAATGGAAACTAAGTAGAAGAGAAAATTTTTCAATCTATGATAGCGAAGATTGGAAAGTAAGACCTACTACTCCTGGGCAACATGGTAAAACTCCTCGAAATATGAGAACTGCATATGCAACTCAATTTAGAGAGAAACAGAAAATTAAAAGAATATATGGATTACTCGAAAGACAATTTAGAAGATTCTTTGATGATGCTTCTAAGACTGAAGGAAACACTGGATTAAGATTTCTTCAATTACTTGAAATGAGATTGGATAATGTTGTTTACAGAATGGGTTTAGCTAAGACAAGACCACAAGCAAGACAATTAGTCTCTCATGGTAACGTTATGGTTAATGGTAAGAAAATGGATATTCCATCTTACGTTTTAAAGCCAGGTGATGAAGTTAAAGTTAAAGAAAATATTACTGCAACTGATTGGTATAAAGCTTTAAGAGAGATTAATAAAAATACACCATTACCAAAGTGGGTAGAAGAATTAAAAGACGGTGGCAAGGTTAAATCAGAGCCAACTAGAGACATGATAGATAGAGCAATAAATGAACAATTAGTTATTGAGTTCTACTCAAGATAGTAAATTAAGTTAGTAACTTTTTAGATATTAGATATATTACATGTTTGATATAAACAAGTTTAATTTCAAAGTAATAAATGACGAGAAAGATTTTGCATCTTTTGAACTAGCTCCTTTACCTAAAGGATATGGATACACTGTTTCAAATATAATGAGAAGAGTTCTTTTATCTTCTATTTCAGGAACTGGTGTTGTTTGGGTAAAAGTTTCTGGTGCATATCACGAGTACACAAGCTTAAAAGGTGTTAGTGATGATGTTTTAAAGATTATTATGAATCTTAAGAATGTTGTTTTTGAATCAGACTCAGATAAGGTTGAAGTATTAAAGTTAGAAGTAAAAGGACCAAAAGTAGTTAAGGCTTCAGATATTGAATTAACTGGAAGTGTAAGAATTGTTAATAAGGATTTTGTTATTACTGAACTTTTTGATGCAAAGAGTAAATTGAGTATTGAAATGGGTGTTGAAAAGAATGTTGGATATAGATTATCTGACGAAGATAAAAGAAGAGAAGTAGGACTCATACCTCTCGATACAAACTTCTCACCTGTACTTTCTGTTAATGTAAAAGTTGAGAAGGCACGTGTTGGACAAAATGTTGATCTAGATAAAGTAACTATGGATGTGAAGACTAATGGAGCAATTACTCCAATGGAAGCAGTAAAGAGTGCCTCAGATATTATTAAAGGATTTGCAACTCATTTATATGAAGTAGCAAATGGTAAAGTAGTAGAAGAGACAGCATCACTAGCATCTCTTGCTTCAACAAAGAAAAAAGCAATTGATTTAAACGTAGATAAACTAAATGTTTCAACAAGACTATACAATTGTCTAGTTAAAGCAAATATTACATCACTAAACCAATTAGCAGGAAAGACTAAAAAAGAAATCTTTAATCTTAGAGGTCTTGGAGATAAGAGCAAAAAAGAATTATTGCAATTATTAACTAAATATAATATTGAAGTAGCTGAATAAATATGAGACACCAATATTCTGTAAAAAAACTAGGAAGAGCAAATGACCATAGAGATTTAATGGTTAGAAACCTTCTTAAAGAATTAGTTAAGCACGGCAAAATAACTACAACTAGCCCAAAGGCTTTTGTATTAAAAGCTGAAGCTGACAAATTATTTTCAAAAGCATTAAATCCAAATGCAGAGTTAGCATTAAGAAGTGTTTTTGCAACTCTTAATGATATGGACTTAACAAATAAAGTGATGAAGGATTATTTAAAAAGACTTAAAGGTAAGACTTCTGGTTTTACAACTAGATACCTTCTTAATAACAGATATGGAGATAATGCAGAAATGTCTATGGTTGAAATAATATTAGAAGAGAAGGCTAAGAAAGAGAAAAAAGAAAAAGTAACAAAAGCAAAGAAGACTACTAAATCATCTAAAAAAGAAGAAAAATGAAAACAAGATCAATAACGAAAAAAGAAGTAATACCTGTACATTACCTAATTGATGCAAAAGGTAAAAATTATGGTAAATTAGTTGTAATGGTTTCTAAACTTTTACTTGGAAAGAATAAAGTAAATTTTGTTAGGTACATTCCAATAATTGACAAAGTAACAATTAAGAATGCTAAATTAGTTGATGTAACTCCTACAAGACTTACAAAAGCATATCACTGGCACTCAATGTTCCCAGGTGGAATTAAAGAAGGAAGTTTTGAATTATTAAGAGAGAAAAATCCAGATAAATTATATAGAATTTCTCTACAAGGAATGTTACCAAAAAATAGACTTGGAAGAAGAATGTTAGAAGCTATTACAATCTTTCCAGATGAAAGAGTACCTGAATTAGACTATAAAGTTATTGATAATATATAAGTAATAAATATAAATGGATAGCCAAAAATACAATTTTGCAATTGGAAGAAGAAAAACCTCAGTAGCATCAGTTAGACTTTATACAGAAAAAGGAATTTCTACTGTTAACGGTATCTCTTTAGATAAGCTAATGGTTACTAAAAGACTTAAAAATGAAGTTATAAGCCCTTTTACACTTCTAGAATTGAATGATTCAGCATATTTCACAGCAAAAGTTAATGGTGGTGGTTCTACATCTCAAATGGAAGCTATCGTTCAGGGATTAGCAAGAGCCTTAGTTAAGATGGACGAATCATATAAATTGAAATTAAGACAAGCTGGAATGTTAACTAGAGATTCTAGAATGGTAGAAAGAAAGAAAATTGGTCTTAAGAAAGCTAGAAAAGGTCCATCATTCTCTAAACGTTAATTTATTTGTTGTAACCCCGTTCTATTTTTCATATACTATACTCGATCGGATTTATTTTCACTGCCGTAAATCATGAAGCGATTAGTGTTTACAATATTGGTAATAGCAATACTTTTAGTACTTGCTGTTGTTTCCCCATGGCAAAATATAAAATTCTCGCTAGAGAATCTATTAGGCAATAAAGTGCCTGTTACTTCATCGAGTCTCGAGGTTAGCTCTCTTGGTGGAAAATTAGTAGTCAATATAGATGGAACTGAAGTTGGGAAGACAAATGTTGATGAATCCAAATTAGAGATTAGTCCAATTGATGCAGGCACAAAAAGAGTAATTATTAAACGAGATTCAGATACGACGTACTATGTTTTGGATAGACAAATTTCTTTTGAGAAGGGTGTAAGTAGTGTAATTTCATGGGAAAGTGGTCCTAATTATTCTTCATCAAGTGGATGGATATTAACTCCTACTAAGAAAAATGTTGTTTCTACGAATAACGACGTTGTTCTCAGTTTTGTTACTTCAAAAGGAGATGAACTATACATAGATGATGTAAAGACGTCGGAATCTAATATTACAATTGATCCAACAAAAACATACAAAATATCTGTAAAAAGAGATGGATATTTGCCTCTTTCTTTTCAATTATTTGGCTTTGATACAGATAAAGCTAATCAGGTGAAGTCTTATGATTTCGTAATTGAAACAAAACTTGCTGAAATACCTCTTAAAGTTAATGAAGTAAACTAATGACTAGTATTGAGAAAATAAAATTAAATAAGACTGTTCCAACTACATTAATATATAAAGGTGCAAATTGTTTAGGTAAGGAAATCACATCGAATCTTATTGATCAGGGTGGATTTGTAATAATTATTGACGAATTATCTGAAAGTAACGTTGTTAATTACAAAGAATTTGTAAATAGTAATCTATTTCTCTTCATAGATTTTGTTGGTCTAGATGAGCTCAAGAATGAGCTGGAAAGATTGGACTACATTATCTTTATTGACGAAATTGAAAAAGATGTTTCAGAAAAGATAGGAACTGATTTCTTCCTCAAATCCTCTAATGATTTGAATAAAGTTCTTAAAATTGCTTTACACTTTAAATCTAAATTTGTTCTTGCGTCATCCCTAAAGGTTCATCAGGTGCTATTAAATATGCAAAATCCTGAGTATCAGGTTACTAGAAATTCACTTGAATACAATAGGGCGGAACTTCAAAGATATTCTGAAAGCTTAGTTAAAGAATTTATAGATAAAGCTAACCTCAATGCTCGTATTGTAAGGGTTGCAGAACTCGTTGGAGAGGGAGTACCTCTTAATATTCCAAGTGAACTCGTAAGACTTTGTAAACTCGCTATAAATGGCAAAAAACTTAACCTAATAGGTGATGGCCTCCAAAGTAATTACTTAATTAGTGTAAAAGATGCTGCTTTTGGAGTTCTTAAAAGTCTTTTTGAGGATAAAACTAAAGGGAATATTTACTCAATTTGCTATCCACAAGAAATAACTAGTCTCTCACTTGCGTACAAAATAACAGAACTTGAGAAAAATTCAGGTCAGATAGTATTTGATGATTCAAATGAAAGTCCACTACTTCCATTGAATTTTGAATCCTCTATTAATCTATCTGAAATAGGTTGGTCACCTAAGATTAATCTAGAAAGAGCAATAAGTCAGGAAATCGAATGGATTAATTCATACTATGGAGGAAAAAGAAAAGTTACAGAAAAATCAGAGCTTGTAGAAATGGAACCAATGAAACCAAGAGCTGTACATGATTTGCCAAGTAAGAAGATTATAAGTAAAAAAGAATTAACACTAAATGTAGCAAAAGGGGATTCAGATAATTTCATTCAAAAACTTTCTGAGGTAACAAAGTCGAAAAGTAGAAATTCTAAAATAGTATTAAGTGATAAACTTTTAAGAGACAAGCTTAAGGAAAAAGAAATAAGAGAGCATAAAGAATATGATCGTACTACATTTTCATACAAATTTAATTATTGGATTAGAACTCTTACTTTAAGCAAGATATTTTCATATATTTTTATCTTTATATTGAGCTTTGTTCTATATTTCTTAATTCTTTCGCCAGCACTAAGAAGTCTTAAAAATGTATATGAAATAGATAGGACAGCAAAGAACCTAGGTTCTATTGTGAGCGAATCTGATTTGAAAAAACTTTCAGATAGTTCTTCTTCGCTTATAACTGATTTGGAGAATTCAAAATTTATATTCGATATTTTTAGACTTAACGATCTGCACAATAACTTAAGAAATAACTTTAATATTGTTAAAGAATACTCTTCAAATGCACTGTTGGTATCTGAGAAGTATAAAAATATTGAGACATACCTGAATTCCAAGAAGGTAGATGTAACACTTAGTCAAAATGAGTATTCTGACCTTAAGAAACTTGCTATATCCAACGATAAACTCATAAAGGATACTACGAAAATTTCTCCAACAAGAATTGAGCAAATAGATACTCCTGTTAGCTTAATAAAGACAAATATTGAAAAAGGATTCTTTGAAGCATCTATTCAGTATATTTCTTTTGAGGAGAATACAACTTTGTTTAATGCATATGAAGAAAATGTTGGCTATCTATTTCTATATTCTTCCACAGATACTAATAAGGTTAAGACTATTAGTGGGTATTCATATTTTAACAATCAGGAGCTGAATGCTTCAAATATTATAGAGGGAAAGTTTGATGATAAATTTAAACTAACTCCTGAACTTAAAGCATCATTAGATACTCTTTTAGTAAAACCAGATCTAACCTCTAGTGACAAAAAGGATAAGACTGAAAAATTGCTGGAGTACTTTAACACAGCCCTTAGTGCAAAGATTGATACAATAATTGTTGTAAATTACCAGTATAATCCTAACTTACTAGGTGACTCAACTGTAGAAGATAACCTCGTATCTTTAGATTCCATAAAAGCTTTAGATAAGGTTAACAATACTACTGATTTAACAAATAAAATAGCCATTTCTAGTAAGATTACTCAAAACTATCTCTCTAGGCCCGTTATCTTCTCTAAATTAACGGATTATCTAAACCTTTTCCTCACAGGAATATCAAAAGGTGACATTTCCATGTTTACAAATAAAGGTATATAATGTATTATCTTTAGTTGTTTTGGTATAACGCATAAACTATTTTATTTTTTATTGAGTGTACAACTATGGAAAAAAACAAGTACATTACAACTAAGACCGGACTCAATAAACTTATTCAAGAACTTGAAGAAAGAAAAGGTGACATTCGAAAGCAAATTGCTGACAGAATTGAGAAAGCAACTGCAATAGGTGATCTTTCTGAGAACGCAGCATATACTGCGGCTCTTGAGGATCAGCAAATGAATGAAACAAAAATTCTTGAACTTGAGGACTTAGTTAAAAAAGCACAGATTAAAAAAGGTGCACGTGGAGACACTAAAGTTGATCTTGGTGAAATTGTTACTATTAAAGAGAAAGGTGGAGATAAAGAGATAACATTTACGATCGTAAGTGAACAAGAAGCAGATCCATTAGAAAAGAAATATTCTTTAAGCTCTCCTCTTGGTAGTGCAGTTTTTGAAAAGAAATTAAATGATAGTGTTACAGTTCAGTTGCCTGCAGGAAAAAAGGTTTTTACTATTGTGAAAATAGTTTAATCTAAAATTCAAATATATGACTTGCTAAGAAACTAATACATTAGTAGTATTGTTTTGTTAATATATTGACTTGAATTTTAGTTAATGAAAACTCATCCAGTTCCCCAAAATATTATGGACGTGGAATTTAAGTTGTTTGGGGAGCTTACTGTAAGACAATTTGGATATGTAGCAGGTGGTGCTTCTATTTCATTTATTTGTTTCGTTATATTTGATGGTTTAGATATTGTAAGGTGGCCATTAGTAATCTTCTTTGGAATATTAGGCTTAATGCTTGCGTTATTTAGAGTTAACGACCGTCCTTTCGAAGTATGGTTGGCAAACTTTCTCTATGCAATGTTTACTTCCCAAAGAAAAGTTTGGAAGAAATCTAATAAAATACCCAACATACTTTCTTCAGTAGATATCAAAAAATCTACTTCAAGTGTATCTACACCGATTAATAAATCTCCGTTATCTAGTGTGTATACAAGTCCTGAAGAGGAATCTAAGAATAACGTGGATGTAGAAGAACAAGATAGTTTACGTGCACTTGATTCATTATTCGATAGTGCTAACTATCCTTCCAACGTTCCTGCAAACAAAGCAATATTAGATCAGAAAGTAGAACAAAAAAAAGAGGCCTTTCAAAAGTATGATGCACCTAAGGGAGAAAATCCTTTTATGGAGGACTTTCAACCTAAAGATTCAAAACCAGTAACAGTACCTGATACAAGTGTTCAAAAAGTTTCCGAAGTTCCTTTATCAAATGATACGAATGCGTCAATGAATCAAACAAGTCAAGTTAAACAATCTCCAAAAACTAATACTCTTGATCTTGATGACATTATTCCAGAGACAAAATCTAGAGAGGATGTCATGAAGTTTTATGACGATAAACAAAGCTCAGACTCTATGCCAGTGGATATGAATGTTAGTAGTAATTTAATTCAAGAAAATACAAAGAAGGTATCTGAATTAAATCCTTCTGAAGATTCTTCAAAACCAGAAATGAATAGTGAGTATATAAAAAGATTACGGGAACAATTAGCTGAACAAAATAATATGATTAATAATTTAAGAGATCAAGGAAACAAAAAAGATGAAGCAAATAAGAGTGTTGTAAATGCAACTAAGAAAGAGAATACTAACTATGACGCTATTGGTAGTTCAAATGTAAACGCAGATGAATTAGCAACAAGTGTTCCTAATATTATTGAGGGAGTTATTAAGGATAGCGCAGGAAAACCTGTGGCTAATGCTACAATAATTATTAAGGATAGTAAGCTTCATCCTGTTCGTGCAATGAGAAGTTCAAACATTGGGAAATTTGTCACTACAACACCTCTAGCAAATGGAGAATATACTTTAGAAGCCTCTAAGGGAGATATGAAATTTGAGAGTGTAGAATTCACTTTGGATAGTAAAGAATCTAAAAGTATGGAAATATTTGCGATTTAACAGTATATTAAATAGGTATGAATTTATTAGGAACATTACAAACTACTACACAAGAACATCTTGATATTGAAGATATCAGGGACAATTTGGTTGTATGTAAAAATGGTCAAGTATCTTTGATCCTTGAAACTACTGCTGTGAATTTTGATTTACTCAGTGAAAAAGAACAGGAAGCAAAGATATTAGCATTTGCACAGCTCATTAATTCTCTTAATTTTTACATGCAAATCCTTGTAAGAACTGAAAGAACAGATGTAACAAAATATATAGAGCTTCTAAGAGAAGAAGGGAGAAAACAGAAAAACAATGCACTCAAAAGACAAATGGAAATTTACATAGAGTTTATTAAGAACTTAACAGTAAATAATGAGGTATTGGATAAAAGATTCTTTATAATCATTTCAAGTCTTGCAACAAGTGTTATTAAAACTAATCCTTTCAAACAGTTATTTGGTAAAGAAGAAAAGATTGTTAACATAGTTCCAATAGTGGATAGAGCTACAGGTATACTATTGCCAAGAAGAGATCACCTTATAAAACAGCTTCAAAGAATGAATATTTTTGCAAGGCAACTAGATACAGATGAGCTTATTAAACTGTTTTACTCTAGTTATAATCCCGACACTCCAGGTTTACAAAAGTTACAGATTAAAGCTAGTGAGATTCAAGCTCCAATTATTCAACCAAGTCTTAAAACAGATCAATTAGATATAGATATTGAGAATATTTTAAATACTGAAAATAAAGAAGATAATAATGTTTAATCCTTTATCCATTTTTGGAGATTCAAAAACAAGTACACCTAAGGATACTAAGAACCAGTTAGATACACCTGCCGGATCTAAAACAATTTCCAAAAGTGTAAGAGAAGATAATATCGAGATTAAATCAGAACAAGATGCCATTAAGAAGTTTAGCGAAGGGTTAGTCGAAATTAAGGACGTAATCGCACCAGCAGCAATTGAGGTCGATTTTAACCATCTTTTAATAGGTACTAAATACTTTAGAACTCTATTTACAACTTCCTACCCTAAATTTGTTGGAGCAAATTGGTTATCTCCACTTATTAACTTTGAATATCCTTTGGATATAAGTACGTTCTATTACCCAATAGATAGTGCTCTAATTCTTCAAAAACTTAGACGTAAGATTGGAGAAATGGAAGCTACTCTTAACATTGATCTTGAAGCAGGAAAAGTTATTGACCCATACGTTAAAGTTGCTCTTGATGATGCAAAAACACTTCAAGAACAATTGGCTAAAGGAACTGAAAAATTCTTCCACTTCTCAATGTATATAACTATTAGAGCGGATTCACTAAAACAACTTGAAAAGATATCTAAAAATGTTGAATCTTCACTTGCAACAATAGGAGTTATTATTAAACCAGCAACTCTTCAACAGGAATCTGGATTTCAAAGTACTCTTCCTCTTTGTTTAGATAAACTCTATCTAACAAGGAATATGGATACAACTTCTCTTGCAACTACATTCCCATTTGTTAGTACAAACTTAACAATGGATCAGGGTGTCTTATATGGAATTAATAAACATAATAAAAGTTTAGTTGTTTTTGATAGATTTGTTCTTGAAAATGCTAATTGTGTTATCTTTGCAACTTCTGGTGCAGGTAAATCTTATCTTGTTAAGTTAGAAGCAGTTAGAAGTCTTATGTTTGGAGTTGATGTGATTATCATAGACCCTGAGAAGGAGTATTCAAAACTTTGTGATTCAATTGGAGGAGAATATATTTCCTTTACACAAGATGGAGATAAAAAATTAAATCCTTTTGAACTTTCAGGACTTTACCAAGAAGGGGAAGATGAATTGAGATTGAAAATATTGTCTTTAAGTGGACTTATTAAGATCATGGTAGGTGGTAACTTAACTCCACAAGAAGCAGCTATTTTGGATAGAGCTTTAATATTAACTTACAAAGAAAAAGGTATTACACCAGATCCTGCAACACATACAAGAGAAGCTCCTCTTATGGAGGATCTTTATAAAATCTTAATTGCTATGTCTGAAGTAGAGGCAAGATCTCTAGCTGAAAGATTAGAAAGATATATTAAAGGAAGTGCTTCAGGTATTTTTGATAGAAGATCAACAGTTCAACTTAAGAATACATTTACAGTATTCAGTATTCGTGATCTCCCAGATGAACTTAGAGCAATTGCTATGTATATGATGTTGGATTTTGTATGGACTAAGATTAAAAAAGATAGAAGAAAAAGACTTCTAATCATTGATGAAGCTTGGTGGATGATGCAATATCCAGATGCAGCCAAATTCGTATATTCAATTGCAAAAAGAGCTAGAAAATATTTCTTAGGTTTAACAACAATTACTCAAGATGTAGATGACTTTTTGAACAATGACTATGGTAGAGCAGTTGTAAGTAACTCATCTATGCAAATACTTTTGAAACAGTCACCATCAGCAATAGATAAAGTACAAAAAGCCTTCTATCTTTCAGATGGAGAAAGAAATTATCTTCTTTCAGCTGGTGTTGGTGAAGGTTTGTTCTTTGCTGGTGCTAACCATGTGGGAATACAAGTTATAGCCTCAAGAAATGAGCATAATCTTATTACTACAAATCCTACTGAGTTAAAAGCAATGGAGAACAAGATATCTACATTGAATGTTATTGACTATAAAGAACAACTTAAGAGTGCATCTCAACTTGCAGATGCTGCAGTTCAAATTGGAAAACAAGTTGGAGATCAAAGAGGTGTTAATGGCTTGAATTCAGCACTTGAATCTAGTGGTGATGATATTCAACAAAATGGCGGGGATGCTAATCAGGACTTTCAAGCTGTAAAAAATATTGTAGATAATGAAGCTTCTTAATCTTCATTTAATTTTCTATTTGATAAACTAAACTCTAGTTACCATTTTCTGGTAAAATTACGGTTGGTTAGTTTAAATATTAAGTAGTTCAAATGATTAAGGATTACAAAGCCAAACTTACTAAGAAAGTTTGGGTATCTGAAAGTGTTATGAAACTTAATTTTGATCTTCAAGAACCTACAGAGATTGAATTTGAAGCTGGACAGTTTATTAATGTAATTCTTCCAAATAAAGTTGCTAGAGCATATTCCATTGCACCTTCACCACATATTAAAAACTCATTTGAATTAGTTATTGGTTACTACGAAGGTGGAAAAGCTTCTGAGTACTTTAAATCTTTAAATGAAGGGGAAGATATTCTTTTCAAGTGTCCATTTGGAAGATTCACTTACGCAAATGAAAATGTAGAAAATGTAGTTATGATCGGAACTGGAACTGGAATTGCACCTGTCAAATCTGTAATAGATAAACTGAATGAAGATAAAGTAAATGGAACTATTCAAAGCTTACCTAAAATATATGTATATGAAGGATTTAGATTTCTTAAAGATGTTGTATATGAAGAAGAATTTAATAATTATGCCAAAAATGGGTTAATTAATTATGAACTATGGTTATCTAGAGAAGATAGTCCAGAATTTAAGGGTAATAAGGGTAGGGTTACACTTGGTTTAGACAAACTTACATTAGATTGGCAAAGTACATCTATATATATTTGTGGAAATAAAGAAATTGTACTTTCTCTTAAAGAGTACTTTATGAAGAAAGGAGTATTAGAAGATAAAATTCATTTTGAAAGATTTAATTAATTAAAGATTCTGTATGACACAAGAATCGGAGTTATCAACACTCAATCAATTAAAAAAACAAGATACTGAAAATGTAGTTGGAAGTCCGATTGTGAAAAGAGAATTTAATGGTGTTGAAAAAATAAAACAAAGAGTATTAGAAGGGAAGAAGTATTCGTTTTATGAAGATGGAAGTGTACAAATAGATGATGAAGTAAATGGAGTAATACATTACATAACAAAAGAAGGATTAATAAAAAGAAAAGAGAGATTATTAGCTAAGTCGATTATTGAAGCTGATGGAAATATTTCTAACATAAGAAAAATAGGAAGTGGTGTGTCAGGTGTTGTGAGAGAACTAACTGATGAAATTGCAGTAAAATTAGTTAATCACAAGAAATATGCATCAAAAGAAAAGGATAGGATTAATCCTAAATATATAAATAAAAATTCAACTGTTAATGTTTTACATTTAAATATGATATTCAGGAAACTAAATATTAAACATCCTGAAGATTATGGCTTTAGTGTTAAAAAAGGAGCAAAAGGTTCAGAAATCCAAGAATACCAATTCATGGAATATGTACATAGACCAACATTAGATCAAATACTTCGTCCATATTTTGGGGCCGGAACACGAGATCCGAAATATGAAGATTTTATTAATAATATAATCAAAGAGGCGTCAGGAGGAAATGATCAAGATTTTTACGAAAAACTTTATCGCAAATTTAATGAATTTGTTCACAAAGTAATGGAACAAATACCAGGAATATATGAAATTGGAAATTTTGATAATGCCTTTCTACTAGATTATAAAAAGGAAACAGATGAATTTGATTTCATGATTATAGACCCTGCTTTAGAACAGTTAATTTTAAGAATTACAGTAATGGATGATAATAGGCTAAGAAATGCATTAAAAAGGGTAAAATTATGGTTGATTGAATATTTATATTAATTAAGTTTTAAATTGTAGATTATGAAAATATTTGCAAATATTCTTAAAGCAGGAGAAACAACAACAGATAATGTCTTTTCAGTTAGTGATTTAAAGTTACATAAAGATAAGAATGGAAACCCATATTACAGATTAGTTCTTGCAGATAAAACTGGAGAAATTAAAGCAAATATATGGGGAGATAAAATTCCAGACTGTGAAGTTCGAGATTTGAATAGAGGAGATATTGTAAGTGTTGATGCAGTTGTAGATTCATATAACGAAAAGACTCAATTAAGTATCCTAAGTTTGAAGAAAGTTAAGAGTGGAGATTATGATTTATCTGATCTTCTTCAGGTAAGTAGATTCGATATTGATGAACTTTGGGAAAGATTAGAGTCTCAAATTGGGAAAATAAAAGATCCTGACTACAAAGCATTAGTAAAGAATATATTTAAAGACGAGAAAACTAAGAAAGCATACAGATCTATTTCAGCAGGTATTGGTGTTCACCATGATTTTGTTGGAGGTCTTCTAGAACACGTAGTTGAAATGATAGACATAGCTAAATCTATGAAGAAATGGTATCCAGAAGCTAATTTTGATCTTGTAGTTGCTGGAATATTACTTCATGACATTGGTAAAACTGAAGAAATTGTTTCAATTGGCACTACTTTTGAAAAGACTGAAAGAGGAAGATTAGTTGGACATATTGTGCTTGGAACTGAAATGGTATTAAGAAACTTACCTAAAGATTTCCCAGAACCAAAGAAAACTATGATACAACATATTATTCTTTCTCATCATGGAGAGCTACAATTTGGTGCAGTTGTTGTCCCAATGACAATGGAGGCTCAAATAGTCTCAATGGTAGACAGAGCATCTTCTCATGTAAGAATCTTCCAAGAAGTACTTGGAAGACATGCAAGTGATTCAAGTTTTACAGATTACAACAAATACGCAAACGCTTCTCTATTTGTCTCTTCCGCTGAAATGTTGGATAAGATAAAACAGCAACTAAGTCTTAAAGATTTTGAAGATGAGGATTATTTAACAGACGAACAAAAGAAACTTCTTTAAACAGATAAATATGAATTTTGTAAAATAAGATTTCAAATATGGATAAATCTGAATCTACAATCTTTGAAAAAGAGCATTCAAAGCTCAATGATAAACAAAAACTTGCAGTAGATAGTTTAGAAGGTCCTGTTATGGTAATTGCAGGTCCTGGATCTGGAAAGACTCAAGTGCTAGCTCTAAGGATTGCAAATATACTAAAGCTTACTCAAACATTTCCATCTAGTATTCTATGTCTTACGTTCACTGAAAGTGGAACTTATGAGATGAAGAGTAGGTTAAACAAGATGATTGGTCAAACCTCATATGATGTTAATATTTTCACATTTCATTCATTCTGTTCTTATGTAATTAAATCCTATCCAGATTATTTTACTGAGTTATCTAATTTCGAAGTTATTAGTGATGTTGAAAGACTTAAGATAACTATAAATATATTGGATCAGAATGACTTCACAAATATAAAGACATTTAATAGTCCTTACT